>CAXNGD010000126.1:0-7152 GCA_964201575.1 Acetobacterales bacterium
AGGGCGGGGAGGACTTCGGCGAAGGCGATGGTCACGGGGATGCCGCCGAGTGCGGTGATGAAGTCGCCCTGGGAGGTGCCTTGGACGCGGACCTTCTTGCCCTTGAGGTCGGCGGTGCCCTTGACGTCGCCACGGCACCAGATGACCTGCTCGGGGAAGACGAAGGTGGCGAGGATGGAGGCGCCGTGCTTTTCGCGCATGACTTTCTGCATCTCGGGCAGCCAGACATCGACGACCGCGCGGGCGGATTTGAAGTCGCGGGCGACGCCGGCGATGTCCGAGGCTTCGATGATGGCGCTGCCTTCGTCGACATAGATCGGCAGGGCGGCGGCGAAGTCGAAGACGCCTTGCTTGAGGAGGCGGAGGATTTCGGTGCCCTTGAGGTTCAGCTCGGTCTGGGCGCGGGCGTTGCCCTTGAGCGCGCCGGCGGAGGCCTTGGGGAGTTCCTCGGCCCAGAACGGCTTTTCGAGCAGGGCCCAGTTGTTCAGGAAGCCCCAGGTGCCGACGACGTTGAACTCGCGCTTATCGAGGGTCTGAGCGGTGGCGATGCTGGAGCCGAAGGCGAGGGCGCCGAAGGTCAGAGCGGTGGCCAGTCCGGCGGCGGCGAGCTTGAAAGCCATATTGGTGTATCCCCTGTTTGCCCAGACATGCTTCGGGAGGTGCTGCGGAGTCATTGCTCCGTCCGGCGCCTGGTCCGTTGGGAAACGCACTAGGGCATGGAGCGGTGGGGCGACAAGCGAAACTTGCGGGGGGGCGCGACGCAGGGGCGGGGTGCTGGCCTGTTCTTGCGGCTTTTGCATGGAGGGTGGTTGGTAGTAGGGTGTGGAGGATAGTTGCGAGCGCGCGTGGATGCGCCGCGGGAGAGGGACGATATGGCTGGTTTGCCGGCGGGTTCGATTGACTGCGACATTCATCCTTCGGTGCCGAGCGTGCAGGCGTTGATGCCGTATCTGGAGGATCATTGGCGCGAGCAGGTGATCATTCGGGGGATTGATGAGCTGAACTCGATTTCTTATCCGCTGAATTCGCCGTTGACGTGCCGGGCGGATTGGAAGGCGGCGAGCGGGCGGCCGGCGGCGGATGTTGGGGTGGTTGGGCGGCAGGCGCTGGATGGGTTTGGGACGTCTTTGGCGATTGCGAATTGTCTTTATGGCATTCAGTTATTGTTCAGCGAGGATATGGCGGCGGCGTTTGCGCGGGCGGTGAATGACTGGATGGTGAAGGAGTGGCTGGATCGCGAGCCGCGGCTTAGGGCTTCGATTGTGGTGCCGGTGCAGAATGTTGAGATGGCGGTGGATGAGATCAATCGCTGTGCGGCGGATAAGCGGTTTGTTTCGATCCTGTTGCTGGTGATGGGGGATACGCCGTTGGGGCGGCGGCATCACTGGCCGATTTATGCCGCGGCCGAGAAGCATGGGCTGGCGGTGAGTATTCATGCGGGGAGTGCGTATCATAATCCGCCGACGCCGGTGGGGTGGCCGAGTTACTACACCGAGGATTATGTGGGGCAGGCGCAGGCGTTTCAGACGCAGCTGACCTCGATGATCTGCGAGGGGGTGTTCACGAAGTTCCCGCATCTTAAGGTGGTGTTGTTGGAGTCTGGGTTTACCTGGTTGCCGGCGCATCTTTGGCGGTTGACGAAGTATTGGCGCGGGTTGCGGATGGAGATTCCCTGGGTGGATCGGGCGCCGGGAGATATTGTGCGGAGCAATGTGCGGCTTTCGTTGCAACCGGTGGATGGGCCGCCGGATTTGGCGTCGTTGATGAAGCTGTTCGAGCATATGCAGAGCGATGAGTTGCTGTTGTTCTCGACGGATTATCCGCATTATCAGTTCGATGGGACGGCGGCGATGCCGGAGGGGCTGCCGGCGGATTTGGTGCGCAAGATTGCGGTTGATAACCCGCGGGCGACGTATGCCCGCCTGATGGAGACGGTAGGATGAATGAGATCCGCTCCCAGGCTTTGAGCGAGGCGCCGGCGGCGAGCCGGTTGTTGATTGCGGATGGGGATATCCATCCGGCGAAGAAGGGGGCTGCGGATTTCCATCCGTGGCTGGAGAAGCGGTGGCGGGATCATATCGACGAGTATGGGTCGCCGGCGCGGCAGGGGTGGCAGGCGGGGCCGGCTTTTCCGAAGAGCCAGCCGAATGCTTCCCGTCGAGATGCGTATCCGCCGGAGGGGGGGCGGCCGGGGAGTTCGCTGGCGTTCATGCAGGGGCAGCATTTGGATGCCAACTCGGTGGGGTTGGGGATTTTGAACCCGCTGGGGTCTGGGCAGGGGGTGCAGAACCCTGCCCTTTCCGCCGCGTTGTGCCATGCGACGAATGAGTGGCAGTTGGCGGAGTGGACGAGCAAGGATAGCCGGCTGAAGGCTTCGGTGGTGGTGCCGTATGAGGATGCGGTGGCTTCGGCGACGGAAATTCGGCGGTATGCGGATAATCCGGCGTTTGTGCAGGTTCTGATGCTGAGCCGGACGGCGGAACCGTTGGGGAGCCGGAAGTATTGGCCGATCTATGAGGCGGCGGCCGAGGTTGGGATGCCGGTGGGGGTTCATGCGTTTGGGTATGGTGGCAATCCGGTCACGCCTGGGGGGTGGCCGAGCTATTATATCGAGGAGATGACGGGGCATTCGCAGTGCCAGCAGGCCGGGTTGACCAGCCTGATCATCGAGGGGGTGTTTGAGAAGTGGCCCTCGCTGAAGATGGTGATGATCGAGGCGGGGTTTGCCTGGGCGCCGTCCTTGGCCTGGCGGTTGGACAAGCATTGGAAGACGTTGCGGAGCGAGACGCCTGAGCTTTCGATGGCGCCGAGCGAGTATATCCGGCGGCAGGTTTGGTGGACGACGCAGCCGATGGAGGAGCCGGAGCCGCGGGCGCATCTGGAGGATTGCATTGGGTGGATGGGGTGGGATCGGTTGATCTTTGCCACGGATTATCCGCATTGGGATTTCGATGATCCGGCGCAGGCTTTGCCGTTTCGGGTGAGCGAGGAGCAGCGGCGGGCGTTTTTTATGGGGAATGCGCGCGGGGTTTATCGGGGGTGTGGGGGGTGAGGTAGGAAGCGCGTTCTTTTTTAAAAAAAAGAACCAAAGAACTTTTATCCGTTTGCGGAGGGCGAAGGGATCGGCGCCGGGTTGGTGGCACGGTCTTATGGATGAAGTTTTTTTGCTTCTTTTTGTTCACAAAAAGAACAATCTTGCTGACTGATTTTGCTGACGAAGCTGAGGGTTTACGGATGAGCCGACACGTTGTTGCGACCTCGCATGAGATTCCCGAGGGTGGGCGCAAGCTGGTGATGGTGCGGGGGCGGCCGATCGCGATCTTCAATTTGAAGGGCGAATATTTTGGGTTGCTGAACCGGTGTCCGCACCAGGGGGGGCCGATGTGCGAGGGGTTGATCACCGGGTTGCGCGAGGCTCCGATGCCTGGGGAGTATGTGTATTCGCGGGCGGGGGAGATATTGCGCTGCCCGTGGCATGGCTGGGAGTTCGATATCAAGACCGGGCAGAGCTATTGCGATCCCGAGCGGATCAGGACGCGGAGCTATCCGGTCGAAGTGACGACGGGGACGAAGCTGGTGGAGGGGCCGTATGTGGCCGAAACCATCCCGGTTTCGGTGGAAGAAGAATATCTCGTGGTTGAGATGTGAGCGAACGGAAGAAAGTTTTTGCTTCTTTTTTCAAAAAGAAGCGCTTGCTTTCTTCCGAGTGCGCTTGTTACGGCAGGTCGACCAGGATGTCGTCGCCGTCGATTTTGATCGCGAAGGTTTTGAGGTCTTCTTCGATCGGGGCGCCGAGGCCTTTGCCGGTGCAGACGTCGAACTGGCCGGCGTGGAGCGGGCATTCGATGGTGGTGCCTTCGAGCCAGCCATCGGTCAGCAGGGCGAAGGCGTGGGTGCAGATGTTGTCGGTGCAGTAGAATTTGCCGCCGGCGAGGTGGTAGACGGCCAGGGAGAGGCCGTTGATTTCGACTGGGATGGCGGTGCCTTCGGGCACGTCGCTTGCCGCGGCTACCCTGGTCCAGTTCTCCGCCATTGATGTCGCTCCTGCTTGATTCGCGGGGGAATATGGCGCATCGCCAGGAGGTTGTCGCGGGGGGTTGGCGGGATGGCGATCGGCATCAATGGCATGGCGCATGTGATCCTGACGGTGAGCGATTTTGTGCGGGCGCGGGCGTTCTATGCGCGGTTGTTGCCGGCCTGCGGGATGCGGCCGGTGTTTGATGGGCCGAAGTTTTCGTATTTCGTCGGGGCGCGGACGGCGATCGGGATTGAGCCGTGTGACCCTGCCTATGCCGGGGAGCGGTTCGTGCAGCAGCGGGTGGGGTTGCATCATTTGTGTCTGCGGGCGCGGTCGCGGGAGGATGTGGACCGGTGTGCGGCGCTGTTGGGCGAGATGGGGGCGGTGATTGTGCGGGCGCCGGCCGACGGGAGTTGGGCGCCGGGGTATTATTCGGTGCTGTTCGAGGATCCCGATGGGATACGGCTGGAGGTGAATTTCGTGCCGGGGGTGGGGGTGTTGGCGGAGGATGCGACCTTCAATCCGGAAGATGGGTACGCCGGCGGGGGATGATGTTGGCGCGGCGGGGCGCGATCCGGTACTGTGCGGGAAAGTCGGCTAGGGAAGACGCGCATGAACGTTGAGGTCCGGCCACAGGCGGCGCAAGCTGGGATGACGAAGCTGGCGACTGCGGATTGCGATACGCATCCGGTGTTGCCGAAGTTGAGCGACCTGGATCGGTGGTTGCCGCAGCGGTGGCGGGACTATATGGCGACGTATGGGATGTCGCAGCGGCAGGGGCATCAGAATGGGGTGAACCCGTATCCGAAGGCGCAGCCGAATGCGGCGCGGCGGGATGCCTGGCCGCCCGGGGGGAAGCCGGGGACGGATCTGGATTTCATGCGGGCGCAGTATTTTGATCCGTTGAATGTGCATTTTGCGGTGATCAATCCGCTGACGCCATCGGGCCAGGGGTTTGCCAATCCTGGGCTGTCGGGGGCGATGTGCCGGGCGACGAATGAATGGCAGGCGCATGATCTCGTCGCGCGGGAGAAGCGGTTTCGGGCGTCGACCTGTGTGCCGTATGAGGATACCGCCGCGAGTGTGGTGGAGATTGAGCGGCTGGCGGGACGGAAGGAGTACTGCCAGGTTTTGATCCTTGGGCGGACCGGCGAGGTGCTGGGGACGCAGCGGTATCGGCCGATCTTTCGCGCGGCGGCGGCGGCCGGGTTGCCGGTTGCGTTGCATGCGTTCGGCTATGGCGGGGGGCCGGTGACGTCTGGCGGGTGGCCGAGTTTCTATATCGAGGAAATGACTGGGCATGCGCAGGCGGCGCAGGCGCAGGTGACGTCGATGGTGGTGGAGGGGTTGTTCGAGGAGTTGCCGACGCTGAAGGTTCTGATGGTGGAGGCGGGGTTTGCCTGGCTGCCGGCGCTGGCCTGGCGGTTGGATCGGAGCTGGCGGGTTTTGCGGTCGGAGACGCCGCATCTGAAGATGTCGCCGAGCGAGTACATTCATCGCAACATCTGGCTGACGACGCAGCCGATGGGGGAGCCGGAGCCGCGGGAGCATATCCTGGACAGCATCGGCTGGATCGGCTGGGACCGGCTGCTGTTCGCGACGGATTATCCGCATTGGGATTTCGATGATCCGGCGCAGGCGTTGCCGATGAAGGTGGATCCGGCGAACCGGGAGCGGTTCTTTATCGGCAATGCGCGGGAAGTTTTTGGGTTCTAGAAGTGCGGGAAGGGGTCAGGAAGGCTGGGGCTTTGTCAGGGACCCCACCAGGGTCCGAGCCCCTGGACCTCGACCATGAAGCGCCTTCGGCTGGGGAGGTGGTGGCGCTTCGCTTACCGTTGGCGTGCTGTTATATTGTCTTGGGGTTTGACCTGGAGAAGCTGACGTGAACGTTCAACTTCGCTCTGCCGCAGATGGCACCGCTGCCAGCAAGCTGGGCATTGCCGATATCGACCTGCATCTGGGGCCGCCTTCGATGGAGGCGCTGTTTCCGTTCCTGGCAAAGCGTTGGGTGGATCATATCGCGACGTTTGGCATGTCGCATCGCACCGGGATGGTGAATGGCGGGCCGAATTATCCCAAGGCACAGCCGGCGGCGGCGCGGCGGGATGCCTGGCCGCCTTCAGGTCTGCCGCCGGGGACGGATCTGGATTTTGTGCGCAGCCAGCATCTGGATGCGTTCAATGTCGAGTTCGGGACGATCAATCCGCCGACACCGTCGCAGAATTTCATGTTGCCGGCGTTGGATACGGCGATCTGTGCGGCGATGAACGACTATCAGGTGGAGTTCTGGGCCAAGCCGGAGCCGCGGCTGAAGGCATCGGTGGTGGTGAATTATGAGGACCCCGAGGGGGCGGTGCGCGAGATCGAGCGCTGGGCAGGCAGTCCGTATATCGGGCATGTCTATCTGTTGTCGCGCACGTCGGAGCCGCTTGGGGGGCGGCGGTATCGGCCGTTCTTCGAGGCGGCGGTGGCGGCGGGAATGCCGGTGGCGATGCATGCGTTCGGGTTTGGGGGGAATCCCAACACCTCCTCCGGCTGGGCCAGTTTCTATATCGAGGACATGCTGGCGCATGCGGCCTCGGTGCAGGGGCAGTTGACCTCGATGGTGGTCGAGGGGGTGTTTGAGGCGTTGCCGGGACTGCGGTTTGTGATGATCGAGGGCGGGTTTGGCTGGGTGCCTTCGCTGTCGTGGCGGTTGGACAAGCATTGGAAGACGTTGAAGCGCGAGACGCCGCATCTGACGATGGCGCCGAGCGAGTATATCAAGCGCAACGTGTGGTTCACGACGCAGCCGATGGAGGAGCCTGGGAATCCGCAGCACCTGGCGGATCTGATCGGGTGGATCGGGTTGGAGCGGCTGTTGTTTGCGTCGGATTATCCGCATTGGGATTTCGATGATCCCATGACGTCGGTGCCGATCCGGTTTTCGGCGGAGGATGCGCAGCGGTTCTATCGCAGGAATGCGGCGGCGGTTTACGGGCGGTAATACCAAGTCTCCCTGATCAGAACCTGTGCGCCCACTCGCGCATGCCGATGGACATGATGCGCCACGGCTGCGCTTCTAGCTTGTTCCATGTTTCGCAACAGTGATCGACGAGATCGTCTTCGTTGAGAAAGATGCGGTTGGAGAGCCA
>CAXNGD010000127.1:0-7112 GCA_964201575.1 Acetobacterales bacterium
GCATAGCATCGCGTGTCGGCAAGGGCAGGGCGCTGGGCATCGGTGCCGGCATGACATCGGGCGCCATGTCATCGATAGCCGTCGCCAGCAGCCGTGCGAAGGCCGCGCCGCCGACCCCGGCAACATCGCCCTGCTGACCGCCCGCGGCGTGCTGCTGGGCAAGCTCGGCCAGCGCGACGAGGCAGTCGAGGTGCTGGAGGCCGCCGTGGCGCTCGCCCCCGATGCGCTGGTGCCCACCGTGGCGCTGGCCAACGCGCTCACCGTCAGCAGCGCGCCAAGCTGGCCGTCGACATCCTGCGCCAGGCCGTGGCCATGGCGCCGGACGACGCCAACCTGCGCAACAACCTCGCCGCCACACTGGTGCGCGTCTACCGCTACGACGAGGCGCGCGCGATCCTGGAGACACTGATCGACGAACAGGGGCCGCAGCTCAACTTCCTCTGCAACCTCACCAACGCCCTGGTCTCGCTGGGCCAACAGGACGAGGGCGTGGCCCGCGCGCGCCAGGCGGTGGCGCGGATGCCCGGCGCCCATCTCGCCTGGCGGGCGCTCGGCAACGCGTTGTCCTACCACCAGGACGTCACCGGATCGGCGTTGCTCGAAGCCTATCGCGTCGTCGGCCGCACCATGCCGCGCAACCTGCCCCAACCTTTCGTCAACTCGCCCGATCCCGCGCGCCGCCTGCGCATCGGCCTGTTGTCGCCCACGCTGAAGACCCATCCGGTCGGCTGGCTGACCGTGGCCGGCTTCGAGGCCCTGGACCAGGACGCCTTCGAGATCGTCTGCCTCGGCCAGCCGGACTCGAAAGACCCGATCCAGCGCTGCTTCCGTGCCGCCGCCGCCGAATGGCATGTGGTGGACACCGAGACCCCGCCCGCCCTGGCCCGCCGCATCCGCGAACTCGGCATCGACATCCTGATCGAGCTGTCCGGCTACGGCGATCGCGGCATGATCGCCGCCTGCGCGGACCGCCCGGCCCCGGTCCAGATCAAATGGGTCGGCATGCAGAACCATTCCACCGGCCTGGCCGAAATGGACTGGATCATCACCGACCGGTGGGAAACGCCAGCCGGACATGAGCAATTCTATTCCGAGCGCCTGCTGCGCCTGCCGGACGGCTATGTCTGCTACTCGCCGCCGCCCTATGCGCCGGACGTCGTCCCCCTGCCTGCCCTCACCCGCGGCCACATCACCTTCGGCTGCTTCAACAATACCGCCAAGATCACCAAGCTGGTGATCGCCACCTGGGCGCGCGTGCTGCATGCCGTGCCCGATGCGCGGCTGGTGCTCAAGGCGCATCAGTTCGCCGAAGCCTCGACCGCCGCGCGCTTCCGCGCCGCCTTCGCCGCCCACGGCATCGGGCCGGACCGGCTGGACCTGCGCGGCCGCTCGCCACATCGCGAGCTGCTGGCGCAGTACGGCGAGATCGACGTGGTGCTGGACCCCTTCCCCTACAGCGGCGGCCTGACCACCTGCGAGGCGCTGTGGATGGGGGTGCCCACCGTGACCGTCCCCGGCGAGACCTTCGCCTCGCGCCATTCCGCCAGCCACATGTCCAATGCCGGGCTGGCCGATTGGGTGGTGCCGGATCTCGATGCCTATGGTGCGCGCGCCGTCGTTGCGGCCCGGGACATTCCGGGCTTGGCGGCACTGCGCGCTGGAATGCGGGCACGGGTCCGATCCAGCCCGCTTTGCGACGCAACGCGCTTCGGCCGCAACCTCGGCGCGGCGCTGCGGCACACCTGGCACGATTGGTGCGCGTCCGTCGCCGGCTGAGCCAACGGCACATCGGCTTCCCCAACCAAAGGGCGCTGGCCAGACTTGCCCAACATGCATAGCCTTCGTCATGGCGTCGGGAAGATAACGCTGCTTATCATCCCCACTGTGCCTGATCAACCTGACCTCCTATTCCTGCTGCACGACATCGCCCGGCTTCTGCGCGTCTCCGGTGACCGTCGCGCCCGCGCCCACGGCATGACCCGTGCGCAATGGGTGATCCTGTGGCAGCTCCAGCGCCAGCCCGGCCTGTCGCAGAAGGAACTGGCTGATTTCTTGGATGTCGAGCCGATTTCGGTCGCCCGGCTGGTCGATCGGCTGGCCGCGCGTGGCATGGTCGAGCGGCGGGATGACCCCGCTGACCGCCGCATCTGGCGCCTCCACCTATTGCCGCCGGCCTATCCGGTGCTGGAGCACATGCGCGGCGAACGCGACGACGTGGCCCATCTCCTGGCCACCGGGCTCGCGCCCCAGTCGCTGGAGGCGGTGCGCGAGTCCCTGATCGCAATGAAGGCAAATGTGCTCGCCGAGTTGCGCACCCGCCCCGCCGAACCCTCTGCGGCGGCGCTGCCCGCTCTCCCTGTTTCCCCCTCCATTCAGCCCCGTCCTGTCGTCCGTCGCCGGACCGCCGGCGCGGAACCACAGCGTCGGACCGCCGGCGCGGAACCACAGCGTCGGGCCGCCAGCGCGGAACCAGCGCTTCAGCAGGATCGCCCCTGACCATGTCGCAAACCATCGCAGCCCCCCGGCTCGTCGCCGCCGAGGAAACCCCGGTCCACGCCCGCCAGCGCTCCAAGCTGCTGCGGCCGATCCTGATGCTCGGCGGCATCGCCGTCGTCGCGGTTGCCTCCTTGTTGTTTTGGCTCAATGGCGGGCGCTACGTCTCGATCGACAACGCCTATGTCCGCGCCTCCAAGGTTGCGGTGACCACCGATGTCTCCGGCACCGTCACCGAGGTCAATGTCCTTGAGGGCCAGCGCGTCAAGGCCGGTGAGGTGCTGTTCCGCCTCAGCTCGTACAAGTTCGAAATCGCGGTGGCCGGCGCGAAGGCCAAGCTGGACGAGGTCGAATTGTCGCTGCGCGCGATGAAGGTCGATTACCAGCGCATGTTGCGTGACGTCGAGGCCAAGCAGGCCCAGGTCCAGGCCGACCAGGCCGCCTTCGAACGCTATTCGAACCTGGTGCGCGGCGGCGGCGTCACCCGCGCTGATTTTGACGACGCCCGCTTCCGCCTGGCCGCGAACAAGGCTGTGGTCGCCAGCCTGACCGAGCTGGCCCAGGTCCAGCTCGCCAAGCTCGGCGGCGACCCCGATGTCGACGTCACCACCATGCCGCAATACCTGATGGCCAAGTCCACGGTCGACGAAGCCCAGCGCCAGCTCAACAAGGCCATCCTGACCGCGCCCTTCGACGGCATCGCCACCCAGGTTGAGAGCATCCAGCCCGGCATGTATCTCACCGCCGGCACGCCCGCCTTCGGCCTGGTCTCGTACAACCGCGTCTGGGTCGAGGCCAGCCCGAAGGAAACCGACATCACCCATGTGAAGATCGGCGACACCGTCACCGTGACCGTCGACACCTATCCCGGCCGGGTCTGGCGCGGCGCCGTCGAGAGCATCTCGCCGGCCAGCGGCGCCGAGTTCTCGATCCTGCCGGCACAGAACGCCTCGGGCAACTGGGTCAAGGTGGTCCAGCGCATTCCCCTGCGTATCAAGGTCGAGCGCGCGCCCGGCGACCCCGAACTGCGCGCTGGCATGAGCGTGGTCGTCTCGATCGACACCGGCCATGTGCGCCGCGTGGCGGACCTGCTGCCGCACTGACACCGCGATGTCCGGCGCCACCGCCCCGCCGGCCGGCCCCCCAGGTTCGGCTCCCCCAGGTTCGGCTCCCCCAGGTTCGCCTCCTCCAGGTTCGCCCCCCCCATCCGCCTCGCTCGTGATCACCCCGCTGCGGCTGGGCCAGCGCCGCCTGCTGACCGGCTGCGCCATGACCGCGGTGCTGATGCAGATCCTGGACAGCACCATCTCGATCGTCGCACTGCCATACATGCAAGGCAGCCTGTCGGCCACGATGGACCAGATCACCTGGGTGCTCAGCTCCTACATCATCGTCTCCGCCATCATGACCGCCCCGGTCGGCTGGCTCGCCAACCGCTTCGGCCGCAAGAACCTGTTCGTGTTCTCGATGATCGGCTTCACCGTGACCTCGGTGCTGTGCGGCATGGCCCAGACGCTCGAACAGATGGTCGCCTTCCGCATCATCCAGGGCACCTTCGGCGCCGCGCTGGCGCCGCTCGCGCAAGCCACCATGCTGGACATCTACCCGTTCGAACAGCGTGCCCAGGCGATGGCGGTGTTCGGCATGGGCATCATGATCGGCCCGATCATGGGCCCCACCCTCGGCGGCTACCTCACCGACTGGTTCCACTGGCGCTGGGTGTTCTACGTCAACCTGCCCTTCGGCATCCTGGCCACCATCGGCCTGCTGCTGTTCATGCCGCGCACGCCAATCCGCCCCGAGCTGAAGTTCGACTTCATCGGCTTCGGCCTGCTGGTCCTGGCCATCGGCAGCTTCCAGCTGATGCTGGATCGCGGCCAGGGCGAGGACTGGTTCACCTCCTCGGAGATCATCGTCTGCGCCGTGCTGGCCGGGCTCGGTTTCTACCTGTTCCTGGTCCACATGTTCACCTCGGACAAGCCGCTGATCCCGCGCGGCATCTTCCGCGACCGCAACTTCGTCGCGGCGATGATGATGATGTTCTGCACCGGCTCGATCATGATGGCCAGTTCGGCCCTGCTCGCCCCCTTCCTGCAGAAGCTCTCCGGCTATTCGCCGTCGGAGGCCGGGCTGCTGCTGGCGCCGCGCGGGCTCGGCACCATGGTGGCGATGGTGATGGCCTCGCGCCTGGGCGGGCGCTATGTCGACCAGCGCAAGCTGATGGCCTTCGGCCTGATCGGCCTGGGCATCACCTTGCACAGCATGACCGGCTGGACGCCCGAGATGCCGTCCTCGCTGATCACCACCACGCTGGTGATCCAGGGCTTCTGCATGGGCTTCATCTTCAACCCGATGACCGTGGTCACCTTCGCCACCCTGCCGCCGCAATACCGCGCCGATGCCGCCGCCCTGCAGAACCTGGCGCGCAACACCGGGGCGGCGATCGGCATCGCGGTCACCTCGTTCATGCTCACCCGCACCACCCAGATCGCCCATGCCGACCTCGCGGCCAACATCACCCCCTTCGCCCGCCTGACGCCGATGAGCGAGGCCGCACACCGCTTGCTGGACCCGCACACCGCGCGCGGCGCCGGCCTGCTGGACTCGCTGATCACCCGCGAGGCCCAGATCGTCGCCTTCGCCAACGACTACCAGATCCTCAGCCTGATGGTGCTTCCGCCGCTGCTGGTGCTGTTCTTCATGCGCCGCCCGCCGCGCGTCGGCCCCGCCATCGCCCCCGCGCCGGCGCCGTCCCCCGCTCGCGCCGTCGCCGCGGCCGAATGACATGACCGACACCGTCCACCATCGCGGCCTGATCAGCATGTTCTGCATGATGGGCGTGCTCATGGTGGTGCTGGACACCACCATCTCGATCGTCGCCCTGCCGTACATGCAAGGCAGCCTGTCGGCCACGATGGACCAGATCACCTGGGTGATCTCCTCCTACATCATCGTCTCCGCCATCATGACCGCCCCGGTCGGCTGGCTGGCCAACCGCTTCGGCCGCAAGAACCTTTACCTCACCTGCCTGATCGGCTTCACCTGCACCACCATCTTCGCCGGCGCGTCGCAGACGCTGGAACAGATGATCGCCTGCCGCATCATCCAGGGCACCTTCGGCGCCGCCCTGGTGCCGCTCAGCCAGGCCACCATGCTCGACATCTTCCCCGCCGAGCAGCGCGCCCGCGCCATGGCCTATTTCGGCATGGGCGTGATGATCGGCCCGATCATGGGCCCCACCATGGGCGGCTACCTGACCGAATGGTTCCACTGGCGCTTCGTGTTCTACGTCAACGTGCCGCTCGGTATCGCCGCCACCCTCGGCCTCGCCTTCCTGATGCCCGCCACCCGGCCGCAACAGGGCCTGCGCTTCGACTGGACCGGCTTCGGCGTCCTGGCCCTGGGCATCGGCGCGCTCCAGCTCATGCTCGACCGCGGCTCGATCAAGGACTGGTTCACCTCCAGCGAGATCATCGCCTGCGCCGTCCTCGCCGCCCTCGGCTTCTACTTGTTCATCGTCCACATGCTGACCGCCGAGAAACCCTTCATCCCGCGCGAGATGTTCAGGGACCGCAACATGACCACCGCGATGATCGTCATGTTTGCCAGCAACACTGTGATGATGTCCTCCAACACCCTGCTCGCCCCCTATCTGCAACGCATGGCGGGCTACTCGGTCGCCGATGCCGGCCTGCTCCTCGCCCCGCGCGGCCTGGGCACCATGGCGGTGATGCTGATCTGCTCGCGGCTCGGCCCCTATGTCGACCAGCGCAAGCTGATCACCCTGGGCCTCACCCTGCTCAGCCTCACCTTGTACGACATGAGCACCTGGACCCCGGACATCAACCAGCCCTGGCTGGTATCGATGATGGTGGTCCAGGGCATGGCGATGGGCCTTATCTGGAACCCGCTGACGGTGGTCTCCTTCGCCACCCTGCCGGCCCATCTCCGCGGTGACGCCACCGCCGTGCAAAGCCTCGGCCGCAACGTCGGCGCCGGGATCGGCGTCTCGATCACCACCTTCTCGCTGTCGCACTGGATCCAGGCCAGCCACGCCGGCCTCGCCGCCACCATCACCCCCTTCACCCGCCACCTCCCCGGTGACATCGGCGCCGAATTCCTCGACCCCACCACCCGCGGCGGCGCCGTCATGCTGGACCGCATCATCAACCGCGAGGCGATGATCATCGCCTACAGCAACGACTTCCTGATGATGAGCCTGGTCGCCATCCCCTGCATGGTGCTCGTGCTGATGATGAAGAAAGTCACCGCCCCGGCCCCGCCGAGGATGCCGCCGCCAACCCCGCCCGCCAGCCGCGCCACCGGCGCCGAACCCGCGCGCGCCGCCGCCGCGCCGTCGCGCTAGGCGATGTTCGACAACAAGCAAGAATCTTCTTTTTCTGTAGAAAAAGAAGCAAAAAGACTTTCATTCATTGGCCCCCCGCTCAACACGCGTGGCCTAAATGGACAAAAGTTTTTTGGTTCGGCGGATTCAAGTTTGGGAGCGAACGCCGCCGGGAGGCCCTATAGGATAGGGTGTCCCGATGGGTTCTCACCGACGCGCGCTGACGATTGTTGATCGGACGACGATTGAGCTTCGTTTGCAGGACGGCTGGAGC
>CAXNGD010000128.1:0-7089 GCA_964201575.1 Acetobacterales bacterium
CAATCGTTCGACACACCGCGCTGAACCTGCTGTCTGCCGCCAGACCCACCACAAGCTTCAAAAACCGCCGCAAGAAGGCCGGGTGGAACGTCGATTACCTGGAGACAGTGCTCAGAGGGAACGCATGACGTTCAAGCGATTCGCCTGCTGAATCGTCGATGGCCTCTTGTGCGGGCCGGCGATGCGGTGTTGGTATGCCCGGCCAAGGGACATATCCAACCCCAGCGACAGGGACGCACGATGAAACGAATTGCACTGTTCTCCGGCATTGCCGTGGCCACGGCCGGGCTGTTCGCGGCACTGGCGCCAACGGCCGAGGCGCAGACACCGCGCCGCGGCGGGGTGGTGCGGATGACCGCGCCCTATGCGGCATCGTTCGGCAACCTCGATCCGCACATGTCGGGCCGGTCGCAGGACGGCCAGGTGCACATGACGATCCATCGCACGCTGTATATCTGGGACAGCGCCAAGGGCGCGCCGGCGCTGGAACTGGCCACGGCGGCAACGCCATCGGCGGGCGGCACGGTGTGGACGTTCAAGCTGCGCGAGGACGCCTTCTTCCATAACGGCCGCAAGATGGTGGCCGATGACGTGGTCTGGAGCTTCACCCGGCTGATGTCGTCCGGCCAGGGCTTCGTTGGCGCACGCTGGATCCGTCTGGTCCAGGGCGCGGTCGCGGTGGAGAAGGGCGAGGCCAAGGAGATTTCGGGGATCAAGAAGATCGACGGGTCGACGGTCGAGATCAGCTTCACCCAGAAGGTCGATCCGGGCTTCCTGTTCTACAACATGACGACCTCGATTCTGCCGCAGGAAGAAGTGGCGAAGCCGACATGGGCCACCGCCCCGGTCGGTCTCGGCCCGTTCAAGTTCAAGGAGCACATCCCGGGCTCGCGCCTGGTCGCCGAGCGCTTCGACAAGTTCTACAAGCCCGGCCTGCCGTATCTTGATCGGGTGGAGTTCCCGATCATGGCCGAGGCCTCGGCGCGCGATATCGCGTTCCGCAACAAGGAGGTAGACACCTCGATCCTCGGGCCGGTTCAGTACGTCGCTTACAACAACGACGCCAACCTGAAGAAGAACATCCTGGAAGTGGCCGAGGTGTTCACTCGCTCGATGGTGATGCATCACGGGGTGAAGCCGTTCGACGACAAGCGGGTGCGCCAGGCGATCAACCACGCCATCAACACGCAGCTCATCGTCGAGCGCCTCGCGCGCAACAAGGCGTATCGCGCCACCTCCTGGCTGCCGATCACTGTCCCTGGCTTCGACAAGGATATGCAACCCTATGCCTATGACCCGGCCAAGGCGCGGGCATTGCTGGCCGAGGCCGGCCTGCCGAACGGCTTCGAGTTCGAGTGGACGACGAGCCAGAACGAGAGCTGGGGCTTGCCGATCGTGGAGGCGGTGATCCCGATGCTGGCGCAGGTCGGCATCAAGGTGAAGACCAAGGTGGTCGAGGTTGCCGTGCTGACCGACCTCGCCATGAAGGGCGAGTTCCAGGCCTATATCGGCTCCAGTCAAACTGGCCCGGACCCGCTGCAGGTGCTGCGCTGCTACCACTCGGCGACGCCGCGCACGTCCTGCAACTTAACCGGCTACAAGAACGCCGAGTTCGACAAGCTGCTGGACGAGGCCGGCACCACGGACGACCCCGCCCGCAAGCTCGCCCTGCTCAAGCAGGCCAACGCTCACGTGTACGACGCCGCCCCGGTGTGGTTCTTCAACTACAACAAGGCAGCCCTGGCGTATCAGCCCTGGGTGCACGGCCTACTCGGCAACCCGACCGAACTGGTTCACCAGTACCCCGAGTTCATCTGGGTCGACGCCACCTCGCCCGCGAAGTAAGACCCCAAACAAGTGGATAGAAGTTTTTTGGTTCTTTTTTTCAAAAAAGAACTTCTTTTTGAAAAAAGAAGCAAAAACTTTTATCCACTTGCGCCTCGCCCTGCTGGGAAACCTGCATGACCGGGTTCGTCATTCGACGGCTGTTGCAGATGGTGCCGATGCTGGCGGCCATCGCGTTGCTGATCTTCGTGCTGTTCAGCGTCATCCCCGGCAGTTTTGCCACCGGGCAGCAGGACGAGGGGCTGGGGCTGGACATGGCGGTGGTGGCGCGGATGCGCCTGGAGCTGGGGCTCGACGATCCGCTCTATGTGCGTTTCGGCAAATACGTGACGCAGCTGGCCACGCTGGATCTCGGCATCTCGTTCCGTTCGCGCCAGCCGGTGGTGGACATGATCGCGGCCCGGCTGTGGCCGTCGCTGATGCTGACCATGGCGGCGATGGGGTTTGCCATCGTGATCGGGTTGCCACTGGGGTTTGTCGCGGCGCTGCGGCCGGGCAGCATGGTGGATCTCGGGCTGATGGTGATTGCCGTCTCCGGCCTGTCGCTGCCGAAATTCTGGCTCGGCATTCTGTTGATGTATCTGTTTGCCCTGACGCTGGGGTGGTTCCCGAGTTTTGGCTATGGCGAAGGCGGGCTGTACCACTTGACCTTGCCGGCAATCGCGCTCGGGGTCAGCCCGATGGCACTGCTGGCGCGCACGACGCGGGCCGCGGTGCTGGACATCATGAATGCGGATTTCGTGCGCACGGCGCGGTCCAAAGGGATGAACGAGTATCGCGTGGTGGTATGGCATGTGTTGCGCAATGCGCTGGTGCTGGTGCTGACCACGATCGGCCTGCAATTCGGCTCGCTGCTGGGCCAGGGCGTGGTGGTGGAAAAACTCTTCGCCTGGCCGGGCATTGGCTCCTTGCTGGTCGATAGCGTGTTCCAGCGCGACATCCCGGCAGTGCAGGGCTGTATCCTGGTGATCACGCTGTTCTTCCTGGTGATCAACACCTCGGTCGATATCGCCTATAAGATCATCGATCCGCGCATCCGGTACACCTGATGAAGATTCGGGCGAATCTGGCAATTGGTGGCGCGCTGTGCGCGTTGGCCCTGGTTGTTGGTGTGTTCGGGCCGTGGCTCGCGCATACCGATCCGATCATGGATGCCAACCTGATGAACGCCGAGCTGCCGCCGGGAAAGGAATTCTGGTTCGGCACCGACCAGCAGGGGCGCGATATCTGGAGCCGGGTGATGTACGGGGCGCAGATCTCGCTGACCGTCGGCGTGGTGTCGCAACTGATCAACACCTTCATCGGCACCGCCTTGGGCGTGACGGCGGGCTATTGGGGCGGCTGGTGGGATGATTTCGTCAACGGGCTGACGAATTTGATGCTGGCGATCCCGTCGCTGATCTTCGCACTCGCCATCATGGCGATCCTCGGGCCGGGGCTGACCTCGCTGCTGATCGCGCTCGGGCTGACCAACTGGTCTTACACTTGCCGGATCAGCCGGGCCCAGGCGCTGGCGGTGAAGAGCCAGGGCTATGTCCAGGCGGCGCGCGTGCTGGGCTATGGCGATTTCCGCATCATGTTCACCCAGATCCTGCCGAACACGCTGGGGCCGATCATCGTGATCGCCACGCTCGGCATGGGCGGCACCATCCTGGCCGAGGCAGCGCTGTCGTTTCTCGGGCTCGGGGTGCGGCCGCCCTCGCCATCATGGGGCAGCATGCTGTCGGATGCGCGGGAGACCATCACCACCGCACCCTGGCTGAGCCTGTTTCCCGGCATGGCGATCTTCCTCACGGTGCTGGGGCTGAACCTGCTGGGCGATGGGTTGCGCGATATCCTGGACCCGCAGAGCAGGAGCCGCAGATGAGCGGCGCCAACATGCCGCTGTTGTCGGTGGAGGGGTTGCACATCGCGTTGCGCACCGATGCCGGGAGCTTTCCCGCAGTGGAGGGCGTCAGCTTCACCATTGGCCGCGGCGAGACCGTTGGGTTGGTGGGCGAGAGCGGCTGCGGCAAGAGCATCACCGCACTGGCGATCATGGGCCTGCTGCGCGATCCCCTTGGCCTGGGTGGCGGCAAGATTATCCTGACCGGACAGGAGATCCAGGCCCTGCCGGCGTCCGAGTTGCGGGCGCTTCGGGGCAAGCGGATTGCGATGATCTTCCAGGAACCGATGACGGCGCTCAATCCGCTCAAGACGGTCGGCACGCAGATTGCCGAGATGTTCGTGCTGCACCAGAACGCATCGTGGAGCGAGGCGGAGAAGAAAGCGATTGAGTCGCTGACCCAGGTCAAGGTGCCGGCGCCAGAGCGTCGCGCGCGCGCCTATCCGCACGAGCTCTCCGGCGGTATGCGCCAGCGAGTGATGATCGCCATCGCGCTCGCCTGTGAGCCCGACCTGCTGATTGCCGACGAACCGACCACGGCGCTCGATGTCACCGTCCAGGCGGAAATCGTCGACCTGATGAAAGAGCTGTGCGCGGCGCGCGGCACGGCGATCCTGATGATCTCACACGATCTCGGGCTGGTGACCGATATCTGCAAACGGGTCTGCGTGATGTATGCCGGGCGGATCGTCGAGCAGCAGGACAGCGAGCAGATCTTCAACAGTCCGCAGCATCCGTATACCCAGGGGTTGGTGGCGTCGCTGCCGCGGCTGGGGATGCGGGCGCGCCATGGCCGGCAGCGGCTGACCGAGATCGCGGGCGTGGTGCCAGGCATCACCGCCTATCCCGGCGGGTGCAGGTTCCATCCGCGCTGCTCACGCAAGACCGAAATCTGCGAACAAGTGGTGCCGGAATTGACGCCGCTGGCCGAAGGCAGCCTGGTGCGGTGCCATCATCATGGTTGAACCCGCACTTCTCGCCATCGAGGACCTTGCGGTCTATTTCCCGATCGGCGGCGGGGTTTTCAGCGGTCCGCCGCAGATGCTGCGCGCGGTGGATGGCGTATCGCTATCGATCAAGCCCGGCGAGAGCCTCGGGCTGGTCGGCGAGAGCGGGTGCGGCAAGTCCACCCTGGCCCTGTCGATCCTCGGGCTGGTCGACGCCACGCGGGGCCAGGTGATGCTGGACGGCAAGAAGGTGGGCGGTGAGGCCGACCGGCTCGATGTTGCCCGCACCGTGCAGATGGTGTTCCAGGACCCCTATGCCTCGCTCAATCCGCGCCAGACGGTGCGCCGCACGCTGGCCGATCCGCTGCGGCTGCATGGCGTCACCAACCCCGGCGAGGTCGCCGACCGGGTGGCGGAAATGCTGCGCCAGGTCGGGCTGCGGCCGGATCAGGCGGACCTGTATCCGCACGAGTTCTCCGGCGGCCAGCGCCAGCGCATTGGCATTGCCCGCGCGCTGATCCTCAAGCCCAAGCTCGTGATCTGTGACGAGCCGGTCTCGGCGCTGGACGTGTCCATCCGGGCGCAGATCATCAATCTCCTCCTCGAGCTCCAAGCCGAGATGGGACTATCGTACCTGATGATCTCCCATGACCTCGGCGTGGTGGAGCATATGAGCGACCGCGTAGCGGTGATGTATCTCGGCCGCATTGTGGAAACCGGCGGCTGGCGGGAGATTTTCGAGGCGCCGCGCCACCCTTACACACGGGCCCTGATTGCCGCGATCCCAGACCCGCTGACGCGCGGGCTGGCGCGTGAGAAGGCACGCGGCGAAGTCCCCAGCCCACTCAATCCGCCGCCCGGGTGCACGTTCAATCCGCGCTGTCCGCATGCGACCGATCATTGCCGCGCGGCGGCGCCGGTGCTTTCGCCGATCGAGGATGGGCATCTGGTGAGCTGCTGGCGGGCGGAGGAGTTCGCTCCGGTTTCCGTCTAGCCAGGGTAAGGCGAGGGGCGCTGCCCCTCGACCCCGCTGGGGCCGGCGGCCCCAGACCCCGTCGACGCTACTCCGCGGCTTGGGCCACCTTTGCGGCGGCAGCGATGCGGAAGCCTTCGTAGCCCTTCGTCACAACCTCGTCGCACTTCTCACGATACGTCCCGACGCCGCCGATATACGGCATGAAGACCTGCGGCTTGCCGGGAATATTGGCGCCCATGTACCAGGAGTTCGCCTGGGGGTACAAAGTGCGGTGCGCCACCTCGTTGACATGGGCGACCCAGGCAGCTTCGGCGTCGGGCACCGCCTCGATGCTGGGCATGCCGTGCGCCTTGAGGTGGAGCAGGCAATCGGTGATCCAGTCGACGTGCTGTTCGATCGAGACGATCATGTTGGACAGCACCGAGGGGCTGCCGGGGCCAGTGATCATGAACAGGTTGGGGAAGCCGGCGGTCATCAGGCCGAGATAGGTCAGCGGGCCGTCCTCCCACTTGTGCTTCAGCGTCTGGCCGGCGCGGCCCTTGATGTCGACGCGGGTCATGGTGCCGGTCATGGCGTCGAAGCCGGTGGCGAAGACGATGTCGTCGAACTCCGCCAGGTTGCCTTCGCCCCAGGCGAGACCGGTTTCGGTCAGGTGAGTGATCGGCGCGTTCTTGACATCGACGGCCGTCACGTTGGCGCGGTTGTAGGTCTCGAAATACTGGCTGTCGACGCAGATGCGCTTGGTGCCGATCGGATGGTTGGTGGGGCAGAGCAGTTCGGCGACCTTGGGGTCCTTCACCACCTGGCGGATCTTGGCGCGGACGAAGTCTGCGGCGGTGTCGTTGGCCCGCTTGTTGGTCACCAAGTCTGCGAAACTGCCCATGAAGCTGGTGCCGCCGGTCTTCCATCGCGCCTCATAGATCTCGATCTGCTCCGCCAACGGGGTCTCGCTCGCCTTCTGCTCGGACTGGCGGTTCAGGATCCCGGCGCGGGTGTAGCGGGCTTCGATGCGCTTCTGCGGATAGCCGACTTTCCAGGATTGCTCGTAATCATCGTCCATCGGCCCGTTGCGCGTCGGGATGGAGAAGTTCGGCGTGCGCTGAAACACGGTCAGATGGGCCGCTTGTTCGGCGATCACCGGGATGGACTGGATGGCCGAGGAACCGGTGCCGACCACGGCGACGCGCCGGCCGGTGAAATCGATCGGGTGGTGCGGCCACCAGCCGGTGTGGAAGGTGCGGCCCTTGAAGTCCTTCAGCCCGGGGAAGTCGGGGATCCGCGCGGTCGACAGGCAGCCGGTGGCCATCACGAAATAGCGGCAGGCGAGGGATTGGCCGGATTCGGTTTGTACCGCCCAGATGCCGGTGGCCTCGTCATACGCGGCGGCGCTGATGCGCGCATTGAAGGTGATGTCGCGCCGGAGGTCATAGCGGTCG
>CAXNGD010000129.1:0-7063 GCA_964201575.1 Acetobacterales bacterium
AGGCGTGGCGGCCGGACGGGGCGAAGCGCATGTGGCGGGGGCCGCTGCCTTTGTGGGTCGGCATGCGGCCGACCTGGGTCAGCAGGCCGGTGTCGGGGTCGATGGCCAGTTGCAGCACCACGTCGCCGCCGAGGCAGGGGACGTAGGCAAAGCGCCCGGCGGTGTCGGTGATGATGGCGTGGGCGCGCAGTGGGGTGTCGATGACCTGTCGGGGTGGGCCGGCGAGCGCGCCGTTCGCGGCGATGGCGGTGCTGGTGACGATGGCGTCGGGGTATGAGGCGGCGAGCAGGTTCTGGCCGGAGGGGTCGACGACGATATAGGCCATCGCCGAGGGCAGGTTTGTGGCGCCGAGATCGGTCAGTACGCCGGTGGCCGGGTCGATGGCGAAGCTGCTGCATGGGTACGGCGCGACACGCACCGCGGCGTGCAGGGTGCGGCGATCCGGGGAGAGGGCCAGCGGCATCGACATGCCGGCGCCGGTCGGGCCGGGGACCGGGGTGTCTGCGCGATGGCTGAGCGCGCCGGTCGCGCGGTCCATCGCGAAGGTGGCGATGTGGCGGGCATCGGCGCAGGAGACGAAGACCAGAAATTCGGACATCGGGCGGTTCCCTATGTGGCGATGAATTCGGACCAGATCGGGTCTGGGGTCCAGATGCGATCGAGATCGGCGCGCGCCAGGGCTTCGTCGTGGCCGAGCACGTCGCGGCGGTAGCGGAACAGGAAGGCCGAGACGCGGTAATTGGCAGCGCAGTGGACGTGGACCGTCTGGTCGGCCCAGTCGCGCATGGCGGCGCAGAAATCGGCGAAGTCGGAATCGGTGGGCGCGCGGAAGTCAACCGGGATGTAGACCTATGTCATGCCGAGGGCGGCCACGCGGGCGGCTTCGTCGGGCAACGCCTTGGCGTGGCTGTCAGGTGCCAGGTTGATCACGCAGCGCACGCCGAGTGCGGCGAGGGCGGCGAGTTCCGTCGCGACCGGCTGGCCGGAGGAGGTGATGCGGGAATCTAGCCGGTGCCAGTTATAGATCATCGTGGGGTCGGGCATGGCGACGATCCTCCTGGACGCAGTGTGCCAGCCCGCGGCGGGGGTTGCCAGGGCGTGCCAGCGTGGCACAACGGGGGTCGAGGGGGAGTGCCGATGGTGGACCTGACGCGACTCTATGACGTGCTGGTGGTGGGCGGCGGCAACGCGGCGATGACCGCGGCGGTGACAGCGCGGCAGGCCGGTGCCAGCGTGCTGGTGATGGAACACGCGCCAAGGGCCCTGCGCGGCGGCAACAGCCGGCACACGCGCAACCTGCGCGCGATGCACCAGGCGCCGACCTCAGTGCTGACCGAGGCGTATCTGGAGGACGAGTATTGGGATGATCTGTTGCGGGTGACCGGCGGGCAGACCGACGAGTATCTGGCGCGCATGACGATCCGGGCGAGCGAGGCGGCGCTGCCGTTCCTGGAATCCTGCGGGGTGACGTTCCAGCCATCGCTGACCGGAACGCTGAGCCTGTCGCGCACCAACGCGTTCTTCCTCGGCGGCGGCAAGGCGTTGCTGAACGCGGTGTATCGCACGGCCGAGCGCCTGGGCGTCGATATCCTGTACGACACCGAGGTCCGGGCGGTGCATCTGGATGACGGCTTCGCGCGCGCCGTCGACATCAACCACAAGGGCTTTCCCGAGACGGTCCAGGCGCGCTGCGTGATCGCGTCCTCTGGCGGGTTTCAGGGCAATCTCGACTGGATGCGGCAATACTGGGGCGACGCGGTCGACAACTTCGTCATCCGCGGCACGCCCTATGCCAAGGGCCGGGTGCTGAAGAACCTGCTGGCCCAGGGCGTGGCGCAGGTCGGCGACCCGACCCAGTTCCACGCCGTGGCGCTCGACGCGAGGTCGCCGCAATTCGACGGCGGGATCGTGACCCGGCTGGATTCGGTGCCGTTCTCGATCGTGGTCAATCAGCACGGGGAGCGGTTCTATGACGAGGGCGAGGATGTCTGGCCCAAGCGCTATGCCATCTGGGGCCGGCTGATCGCGCAGCAACCGGGACAGATCGCCTATTCCATCTGTGACGCGAAGTCCGTGCCGCTGTTCATGCCGTCGGTGTTTCCGGCCATCACCGCCGGCAGTATTGGCGAACTGGCGACGAAGATGGGGCTCGATCCCGCCACGGTGGAGGCGACGGTGCGCGACTACAACGCCGCGGTGCAGCCGGGCGCGTTCAACGATCGCAAGCTGGATGGCTGCCGCACCGAGGGGCTGGTGCCGCCGAAGACCAACTGGGCGCAGCGGATCGATACCGCGCCGTTCATCGGCTATCCGCTGCGGCCGGGCATCACCTTCACCTATCTCGGCGTGAAGGTGAACGAGCGGGCGCGGGTGCTGATGGACAATGGCAAGCCCAGCGCCAATCTTTTTGCCTCGGGCGAGATCATGGCGGGGAACATCCTGGGCAAGGGCTACCTGGCCGGGTTCGGGATGACCATCGGCACCGTGTTTGGAAGAATTGCGGGCGCGGAGGCCGCGAAGCATGCGCGAAACTGACGCGATCGCCGAGGCCCGGCGCAACCTCGAGGTCTGCAACGCCTGCCGCTACTGCGAGGGCTATTGCGCGGTGTTCCCGGCGATGGAGCTGCGCCGCGAGTTCCCGGCAACCGATATCGGCTATCTGGCCAATCTCTGCCACGGCTGCCGCGGCTGCTTCTATGCCTGCCAATACGCGCCGCCGCACGAATTCGGCATCAACCTGCCGAAGGTGTTCGCCGAGATCCGCCAGGAAAGCTATGTGCAATACGCTTGGCCGCGGCCGCTGGCGAAGCTGTTCGAGCGCAACGGCACCGTGGTGTCGGTGGCCGCGGCGCTGATCACCGCCCTGGTGATGATCGGCACCGCGCTGTTCCAGTCGCCGGACCGGCTGTTCGGCACCCATCGCGGCGAGGGTGCGTTCTATGCCGTGATCCCGCACAACGTGATGGTGCTGCTGGCCGGCTCCACCTTCGTCTTTGCGTTGGTGGCAATCGCCATCTCGATCGTCCGCTTCTGGCGCGAAGCCGGCGGCGGGGCGGGCCCCCTGGGCAAGCCGCTGATGCAGGCGGTGCGCGATGCCATGACGCTGAAGAACCTCGGCGGCGGCGGCCATGGCTGCAACGACCGCGACGGCAGCTTCGCCACCTCGCGCCGCAACCTGCACCATGCGCTGTTCTACGGCTTCCTGCTGTGCTTCGCCTCGACCAACCTGGCGACAGTCTACCATTACGCCCTGGGCCTCCAGGCGCCCTACAGCTATTTCAGCCTGCCGGTGATCCTGGGCACCGTTGGTGGCATCGGCATGACGGTGGGTGCGACGGGGCTGATCTGGCTAAAGATCGTCGGCGACTCCGAACCGGTCTCGCGCCGGCTGCTGGGTGCGGACTACGCCATGCTGGTGTTGCTGTGGCTGGTGGCGGTGACCGGGCTGGTGTTGCTGGCGGTGCGCGAGACCTCGGCGATGGGCATCACCTTGGCGATCCATCTCGGCTTCGTGCTCGCGCTGTTTGTCGCATTGCCGTACAGCCGCATGGTCCACGGCGCCTATCGCTTCGCCGCCTTGGTGCGTGCGGCGCGCGAGAACTGATTGCGGAGGCGCGTTTCCTGACCTACCGTTTCCCAATCGGGCCTCGTGTGGCCCGCAAGCGGGAGATCGGACGATGGCATCCAGGCGGCAGGTTCTTGGGTCGGCGGCGGGGCTTCTGGCGGGGGCCACGCTCGGCTTGCAGCGCACGGCGCGCGCGCAGCAGAAGCGGGGCGGTATTCTAACGGCCATCCTGAACCCGGAACCGCCGTTGCTGGTGCTGGGGCTGAACCAGCAGGCGCCGACGCAGCTGGTAGCCGGCAAGATCTACCAGGGCTTGCTGCGCTATGACTTCGACCTCAAGCCGCTGCCCAGCCTGGCGAAGGCGTGGACTGTATCCGCCGACGGTCTGACCTACACCTTCAAGCTGGAAGAGGGGGTGAAGTGGCACGACGGCGCGCCCTTTACCGCCGAGGATGTTGTGTTCAGTTGCGTGAAGTTCCTGCCGGAGGTGCACCCGCGGGCACGGGCGACGTTTGACCGCTGTGAGAGCATCACGGCGGTGGACAGGTTCACTGTGGCCTTCAAGCTGAAGGCGCCGTTCGAGCCGTTCCTCTACGCCTTCCTGCCGGCTGGTGCGCCGATGATGCCCAAGCACATCTATGACGGCAGCGACTTCCGCGCCAACCCGAAGAACGCAACGCCGATCGGCACCGGGCCGTTCAAGTTCAAGGAATGGGTGAAGGGCAGCCATATCCATCTTGTGCGCAACGACGAATACTGGAAGCCCGGCCGGCCGTTCCTGGACGGCGTGACCTATCGCGTGATCCCTGACGCTGCGTCGCGCGCGCTGGCGGTGGAAACCGGGCAGGTGGACCTGGCGCAGGGCACCGATGTGGAGTCATTCGATGTTCAGCGCCTGGCGGGGTTGCCGCATGTCGAGCTGTCGAAGCGGGGCTATGAGACCGTTGCCCCGATATCGTGGATCGAACTGAACCATCGCGGCGCGCCGATCAACGACAAGCGGTTCCGCCAGGCGATGATGCATGCCATCGACCGCGACTTCATCGTCAAGAACATCTTCTTTGGGCTGGGCCGGGTGGCGCACGGGCCGATCAACACCGCAACCCGCTTTCACGACGCCAAGGCGGTGAAGAGATACGCGCTGGATCCGCGGCGGGCGATGGCGCTGCTGGATGAGATGGGGCTGAAGCCGGATGCCGGCGGCGTTCGGGCGCGCATCAAGATGATGGTGCTGCCCTATGGCGAGGTCTGGGTGCGCCAGGCGGAGTTCGTCAAGCAGGCGCTGCGCCGGGTTGGCATCGACGTGACGCTGGAGAGCAACGATGCCGGCGGCTGGGTCAAGCGCATCGGCGACTGGGACTACGAGACCAGCTTCGACTTCGTTAGCCAGTTCATGGACCCCGCGATGGGTGTTGCGCGCACCTATATCAGCAGCAACATTCGCAAGGGTGTACCATTTACCAATACCATGGGATACGTGAACCCACGCGTGGACGAGCTGTTCGATGCGGCGCCGAAGCAGACTGATGCCGCCAAGGCACAGGCGATGTACAGCGAGCTGCAGGCCATCCTGACCGAGGATGTGCCGGTGGTCTGGCTGACCGAGCTGGAGTTCCCGGTGCTGATCAACAAGAAGTTCCGCAACGTGAACATCGACGCCAATGGGCCCAATAGCGAGTTCGACGAGGCGCATCTGGCCTAGGCGGCCGCGTTCATGGGCGGACGGTTCGGCTATATCGGCCAGCGGGTGATCAAGGCCGTTTTCGTGATCCTGGGCATCATCGTGCTCAACTTCCTGTTGATCCGGCTGGCACCTGGTGATCCCGCCATGGTGCTGGCCGGCGAGGCCGGGGCGGCCGACCCGAAATTCGTCGCCGACCTGCGCCGCGAGTTCGGGCTGGACCTGCCGCTGTGGCGCCAGCTGGCGATCTATATGCAGGGAATCCTGAGCTTCGACCTCGGGTTTTCGTATCGGCAGAAGACGCCGATCCTGGACCTGATCGTCCAGCGGTTGCCACAGACCATCCTCTTGACCGGCACGGCGCTGACCTTTGCCATCGTGGTGGGCGTGTCGCTGGGGGCGCTGGCGGCCCGCAATGTCGGGACCTGGTGGGATTCGGCGATCACCACGCTGGCGCTGCTGGTCTATGCGATGCCGCAATTCTGGCTTGGGCTCATGCTGGTGTTGCTGTTTTCGGTCCAGCTGGGCTGGCTGCCGACGTTCGGGATGAACTCGATCAGCGCCAACTATACCGGGCTCGATCATGTGCTGGATGTCGGGCGGCATCTGATCCTGCCGTCGCTGACGCTGGGGCTGTTCTTCATGGCGGTGTATGCGCGGCTGACCCGGGCCTCGATGCTGGAGGTGGCCGATCTTGATTTCGTGCGGACCGGGCGGGCCAAGGGCTTGTCGGAGGGACGGATCCAGCGCGGCTACATCTTGCGCAACGCGCTGTTGCCGGTGGTGACCTATGCCGGGTTGCAGGCGGGGTATCTGATCGGCGGATCGATCCTGATCGAGACGGTTTTCGCCTGGCCGGGCATCGGGCGGTTGGCGTTCGAGGCGGTTCTGGTGCGCGACTACAATCTGCTGCTGGGGGTGTTCATCGTCGCGTCGGTGATGGTGATTGCGTTCAATCTGCTGACCGATGTGCTGTACACCATCGTTGATCCGCGCATCGAGCTGGGCGCCTGATGGATTTCCTGCGCCGCTTTGCTCGCAACAAGGGGGCTGTGGTGGGGGCCGTGGTGCTGACCTGCGTGGTGCTGCTGGCGTTGCTGGCACCATGGCTCTTTCCCGATGATCCCTGGGAGATTGCCGGACCGCCGTTTCGCAAGCCGGGAGAGATGGGGTTCTTGCTGGGCACTGACACGTTGGGGCGGGATGTCGCCAGCGGCATCGCGCATGGCGCGCGGGTAACGTTGTTGCTGAGCCTGGTGTCCACCGCCGTCGCGTTGTCGATCGGGATCGTGCTCGGGGCGGTCGCGGGCTATCACGGCGGTTGGGTGGATGACCTGGTGATGCGCTTCACCGAGTTCTTCCAAACTATTCCGAACTTCATCCTGCTGGTGGTTCTGGTGGCGATCTTCACGCCCAGCATCACCTCGATCGTGGTGGCGATCGGCATCGTCTCCTGGCCACCTTTGGCGAGGATTGTGCGCGGCGAGTTCCTCACCCTGCGATCGCGTGAGTTTGTCCAGGCGGCGCATGTGCTGGGCCAGAGCAGTCCGCGGATCATCTTTGGCGAGATCCTGCCGAACAGCCTGTCACCGGTGATCGTCTCGGCCTCGCTGATGGTGGCGACGGCAGTGCTTCTGGAATCCGCCTTGTCTTTCCTGGGACTGGGTGACCCGAACCTGATCAGCTGGGGATACATGATCGGGGCGGGCCGCACAGTGATCCGCATGGCGTGGTGGATCAGTTTCTTCCCGGGCCTCGCCATCGCTCTGACCGTCCTCGCCCTGAACCTGGTCGGCGAAGGCCTGAGCGACGCCCTC
>CAXNGD010000130.1:0-7055 GCA_964201575.1 Acetobacterales bacterium
ATACACGCGACTATCCAAAAGGCATCAAGGTCAGCGACGCCGAGATGATGACCCTCAATATCGAGGGTGACGCATTCCATCCAGAATGGAATTATACCATCTCTCCGAGACTATCAGACTGAAGTGGTAGTCTTTGGGCGTTGCCTAAGGGGCGTCGCCCCTTAGCGGGGTTCGGGGCAGAGCCCCGACCTTACTTTCGATATCCCCCAAGCCCCGGTATCAGGCGACGGATGCTTTAACCAGCGCGGCGATGCGGCTCGGGGGTTGGTGCGATGGTTGGGGCGTCGGGGTTTTCCAGGGCGATCAGCAGGGCGGCGCGCAGCTGGCTTAGTTTCCGCTCGCTATTTACTTTCAGGCCAAAGACATCCTTGACATAAAACACATCGACGGCCCGCACGCCGTAGGTGGTGATATGCGCCGAGGTGATTTGCAGCCCCTGCTCGCTGATCGCCGCCGTGACATCATGCAGCAAGCCCGGCCGATCGCGCCCGTTCAGTTCCAGGACGGTATGGGTGTTCGACGCCATATTATCGACCACGACGCGCGGCGGCACATGGATCGCGCGTGTGCGCCGCCCGAGCAGGGATTTGGATGCTTTCTTAATCTCCTGAGCCAGTCGCAGCCGCCCCGACAAAACCTGTTCGATCAGCACGGCCAGCCGCGCCAGACGATGCGGCGCATCGAAGGCACCACCGCCCGTGTCCTGCACCCAGAATGTATCGAGCGCCATGCCATTGGTCAGCGTATGAATGCGCGCATCGACAATGGAAGCACCGGCAACCGCCAGCGCGCCGGCGATTTTGCTGAACAATCCGGCATGATCGGCGGCATAGACGGTGACCTCGGTCACGGCACGCGCCGGCAATGCCTCGGTATCGACCACCAACGGCAATTGGCGGCGTTCGGC
Source organism: Acetobacterales bacterium (assembly GCA_964201575.1). GTDB lineage: Bacteria > Pseudomonadota > Alphaproteobacteria > Acetobacterales > Acetobacteraceae > CAMDGX01. The sequence continues at coordinate 908 of CAXNGD010000130.1, forward strand.
CTCGCGCACCAATCTGGCGTGGCGGACATGGGTTTCGGTATCCAATGACAGCCAATAGCCAGGATAGCCGGCATTGAGAAAGGCTGTGACATCGTCGGCTGGCCAGTCGGCGAGTTGCTCGGCCACCGCCTGCTTGGCACGCTGCACCCGGCCGTCGCGTTCGGTGGAAGCGAGGCCGCCAGCCAGCACATCGGCGACGCGGGCATAAAGATCGCGCAGCAAGGTGGCCTTCCAGCCATTCCACACTTTTGCCGAAACCGCCCGCATATCGGCGACGGTAAGTATCAGCAACAGACGCAAGCGTTCCGGCGACTGAATGGTCTCGGTGAGGTCCAGAATGGTTTTCGGATCATCGATATCGCGCTTGAACGCGGTCTGGCTGAGCAGCAAATGATGCAGCACCAGCCAGGAAACGGTTTCGGTTTCCTCGGCACTCATGCCCAGTGCCGGGCAAACGGTCAGCGCCAATTCCGCGCCCAGTTCGGAATGATCGCCGCCCCGGCCCTTGCAGATATCATGCATCACCATCGCCATATAAAGCGCGCGACGCGATTGCAGCTTGCCAACCAGTTCGGACGCCACCGGGGCGATCTCCGCCAGTTCGCCGCGTTGCATTTCATTAAGCACGCGGATCGCCTCGATCGTGTGCTCGTCGACGGTGTAGATATGATAAGTATCGAACTGCATCTGCCCGACGATGCGCGCCCAATCGGGCAGCAAGCGGCCGAGCAGGCCCGTCTCGTTCATCACCCGCATCCAATGCGCGCCATCGGCCCGTTCCTGGTTGCGCCCACCGCAGAGCAGATCCATGAACAACGTGGCGGCGCGCGGATCCTTGCGCAGCAGCATCACGCGGCGTTCATTGCGGATCAGCGCGCGCAGCGCCAGCGGGTGGATCTCCAGATTGCGGTCGCGCGCCACTTGCAGAATCCGCAGCATTTGCAGCGGTTCCGTCGCGAAGTCGCGGCCCGGCACGGACATCAGCTTGCCCTCGGCCAAAATAAACCCGGCCTCCAGCACCGTCTTGTCCGCGGTCTTGGTGACGGCTGGCGGGCCCAAAGCGGTGCGCAGCATCGCCGGTTCCACCACTCGCGTCAGCCGCGCGATATCGCGTGCGATCAGATGGTAATGGCGCATGAAGCGTTCCACGCCATTCTGCCGCCCATGCGGCATATAACCCATGCGCGCGCCGATCACGGGTTGCAGATCGAACGTTAAACGTTCTTCCGCTCGCCCGGCGACGTAATGCAAGTTAAACCGCACGGTCCACAGGAATTCCCAGGCATGGCGGGCCTGCTTGGCCTCCTGCTCGGTCAGCACCGCGCCGGGGCCGGAGGCCTCCACCAGTTCCGCCATGGTCTGCGTGCCATAAACATAACGCGCGATCCAATACAGCGTTTGCATATCGCGCAGCCCACCCACGCCTTCCTTGACGTTGGGTTCCACCATGAAGGGGGAATCGCCAAAGCGGCGATGGCGCGCCTCGCGTTCGCCCTGTTTGGCGGTGATATATTCGGCCGCGCCACGCGAGGCGCAGGCGGCCCGGAAATGCGCGTGGAAATCATCGAACAACGCGGCATCCCCGGCGATCCGCCTGGCATCCAGCAGCGCGGTACGAATGGTGATGTCCTTCGCACCCTCGGCCAGGCATTCGGCGACGGAGCGCGTGGCATGGCCGACCTTCAGCCCCAGATCCCAGAGGAAATAGAGCACATATTCCACCACCTGAAGCGTGCGCTGATCGGGCTCGGCCTCGGTGAGGAACAGCAGGTCGATGTCGCTGAACGGCGCCAGGGTGCCGCGCCCATAGCCACCAGTGGCCGCCAGGGCCAGATGATCCAGGCTGGGTTGTGGCGAGGGCGGACGGATGGTCAGGGCATGGGTGAAGATCTGTGTGATCAGCTCGTCCATCAAGCCGGACAACCGGCGCGCGGCGATCAGGCCGGAAATCGGTTCATTTTCGAACGCCTCGCGGATTTCGGCCTGGATACGGCCGAGGCGACGGCGGAATTTCGCCAGCGCGGCCTCGCGCGCTTCCTTCGCCAGTTCGGCGTCGGCGGCGATGTCCGTGCGTGTTGGCGTGTCGGGCATTAGCGCGATGGTAGCGCCGGATCGGGCGCAGGAACAGCGATATGACGTTTTATTTCATAGAGGAAGTCCAGCGCCTCGCGCGGGGTCATCGCATCGACGTCCAACCCCGCCAGGGCTTCACGCCATGGATCGGGCGCGGGTTCCGGTGGCGGGACGGCTGGCGGGGCGGCGGCAAACAGCGGCAGCGCATCGGCCTGCATCGGCGCCCGCCCGCCCAGCGGGCCGGCGTTTTTCTCCAGCATCGCCAGCAACTGCCCGGCGCGACGCACCACCGCGGCCGGCACACCAGCCAATTCGGCCACATGCACGCCCCAGGACCGCCCAGCCGCCCCCGCCGCCACTTCATGCAAGAACACCACCGCTCCCTTCCACTCCTTCACCCGCATCGTATGCGGCGCCAGACGCGGCAGCCGGTCCGTCAGGGCGCCAAGTTCGTGGAAATGTGTGGCAAAAATAGAGCGGCAGCGATTGGCGGTATGCAGCGCCTCCAGCACCGCCCAGGCGATGGCAAGGCCGTCCAACGTGGCGGTGCCGCGCCCGATTTCATCCACCACGACCAGGGATTTCGGCCCGGCCTGATGCAGGATGGCAGCGGTCTCGGTCATTTCCACCATGAAAGTGGAGCGCCCGCGCGCCAGATCGTCCGCACCACCAACACGGGAAAATAGCCGGTCCACCACGCCGATGCGCGCGGCTTCGGCCGCCACCGGTTGGCCGGCCTGGGCCAGGATCACCGCCAGCGCGTTCTGGCGGATAAAAGTGGATTTGCCGGCCATGTTCGGCCCGGTCAGCAGCAACAGCCGGCGATCGGGCGAAAGATCGCAATGATTGGGCACGAACACCGCGTGGCCGCCGCCTGGCCCGGCGAGTGCGGCCTCCACCACCGGATGGCGCCCGGCGGTGATGGTGAAGGCATCATCGTCGCTGACCAGCGGGCGGCACCACTTGCCGGATTCTGCCAGCTTTGCCGCCGATTGCGCCACATCCAGCCGCGCCAGCGCACCCGCGCAGACAGCAAGGGCATCCGCATAGGCCAGGGTTGCGCGCAGCAGATGGGCGAATACCAGGCGTTCGCGCGCCGCCGCCCGATCGACCGCTTGCACGATGCGCCGGTTCAGCTCCGCCAGTTCCGGGTTGGAGAAGCGCGCGCCATTGGCCATGCCCTGACGCAAGGTGAGGTCCGGCTGCGCCTGCAATTTCTCCACCGCCACCGCCGGCGCCTCGATCACATAGCCGAGCTGGGCATGATGCCGGATCTTCAGCGCCGCGACGCCGTAGCGCTGGGCATAATCCAGTTGCAGTTTTGCCAATGTCCCGCGTGTGTCGTCACGCAAGGCGCGTTCCGCATCCAGTTCGCCGTCATAGCCAGGGCGGATGGCACCGCCATCATCCAGACGCAACGGCGCCGGATCTGCCAAAGCGGCGCGCAGCAAGGTTTCCAGTGCCGGATCCACCGCCAGCGCGTCGGCGCACGCCGCCAGCACGCTGGGCAATGGCCCCGACAATGCAGCCCGCGCAACCATGGCCGCGGCCAGACCGTCGCGGATGGACGCCAGATCGCGCGGCCCGCCGCGTTGCAGGGACATCCGCCCCAGCGCGCGGGCCATATCTGGCGCGGCCCGCAACGCCGCGCGCAGATCGCGCGCCGCATCGGGATTGCCCAATAGCCACGACCAGCCATCCTGGCGCGCCGCGATTGCGGCGGGATCGGTCAGTGGCGCCGCCAGATGTTCGGCTAAAAGCCGCGCCCCGGCGGCCGAGAGCGTGCGCTGCACCGCGCCCAGAAGCGTATGCGCAATACCGCCATCGCGGGCGCGCAAAATCTCCAGGCTGGCCCGCGTTGCCGCGTCCATCGCCAAAGTGCCGTCGCGCCCGCCCGGCATGGGCGGGGACAAACGCGGCAGATTGCCCGCTTGCGTCGCGCGCACATAATCCAGCGCCATGGCGGCGGCAGCGGCCTCCGCATCAGCAAAATGCCCGAAGGCTTCCAGATTGGCGACGGCGAACGCCTCTGCCAGCTTGCGCCGCGCGGCCAGCGGGGCGGACGGCACACCTTCCGGACCACGCCGCGCCGCCCAGTCACCGAGATCCAGCAGAGCCGGCGCCAGAATTTCCGCCGGATCGAGCCGCCCGAGCAGCGCCGGTAAATCGCCTTGCGCCAGCGCGGCGGTTTCAAACAACCCGGTGGACATGTCGAGCCAGGCAGCCCCCAGCATTCCCGCGCCCTCTGTGGCTCCGCCATGCGCCAGGGCCAACAGATAATTGGCGCGGCCGGCTTCCAGCAGCGATTCTTCCGTCAGCGTACCAGGCGTAATCAGGCGCACGACTTCGCGGTGGATCGGCACCTTGGCCGAGCGGCGCGCCTTCGGATCCTCCATCTGCTCGGCCACCGCGACGCGAAAGCCGCGCCGGATCAGTCGCGCCAGATAGGCTTCGGCCGCATGCACCGGCACGCCGCACATGGCGATCGGCGCGCCACCATGTTCGCCGCGCGATGTCAGCGCGATATCCAGCGCGGCGGCGGCCGCTTCGGCGTCACTGAAAAACAATTCATAAAAATCGCCCATGCGGAAAAACACCAGCGCATCGGGATGCTGCGCCTTGGCGGCAAACCATTGCGCCATCGCCGGGGAGGCGCCTTCGGGGCTCAGAATGGCGCTGCGCGGCGGCGGGTTGCGTTGGGGGCTGGGCGAATCCATATGTCAGACTAGCCCGGTGAGCATGAATGTTTGAAGCGTCCCTTCCCTTGCACGCCCCATCCCGCCCATGATGACCCGGGCACCTGCCCCAGGAGGAACGATCCATGGCTGATGGTGGCACCGACAGCCGGACCGCGCGCATCTCCGCCGAGGAAGCCCTGGCGATGCATGCCTCCGGCCGGCCGGGCAAGTTGGCGACGCTCATTACCAAGCCGCTGACCACGGCGCGCGATCTCTCGCTCGCCTATTCACCCGGCGTGGCGGAGCCTTGTTTGCATATCCAGCGCAACCCGGACCTTGCCTATGATTACACCACCAAGGGCAACATGGTGGCGGTGATTTCCAACGGCACCGCCGTGCTGGGGCTGGGCAATCTGGGCGCGCTGGCATCGAAGCCGGTGATGGAAGGCAAGGTCGCGCTATTCAAGCGCTTTGCCGATGTCGATGGCATCGATCTGGAAATCTCCACCGAGGATGTGGACGAGTTCGTCAATTGCGTGCGCTTCCTGGGGCCGGGATTCGGCGGCATTAACCTGGAAGACATCAAGGCGCCGGAATGCTTCGTCATCGAGCAGCGTCTGCGCGAGTTGATGGATATTCCGGTGTTTCACGACGACCAGCACGGCACCGCCATCGTCGCCGCCGCCGGGTTGATCAATGCCTGCCATCTGACGGGACGAAGCCTGAAAGACACCCGCCTGGTGGTGAATGGCGCCGGTGCCGCCGCCATTGCCTGCGTCGAATTGCTGAAAGCCATGGGCATGCGGCCCGAGCATGTCATTCTTTGTGACACCAAGGGCGTCGTCTATCAGGGCCGCACCGATGGCATGAACCAGTGGAAATCCGCCCATGCGGCGCGCACCGATGCGCGCACGCTGACGGAGGCCATCACCGGCGCGGATGTGTTCTTCGGTCTCTCTGCCAAGGGTGCATTAACGCAGGATATGGTGAAGCTGATGGCGCCAAAACCCATCATTTTCGCCATGGCCAATCCCGATCCGGAAATCACCCCGGAAGAAGCCCGCGCCGTCAGCCCCGATGCGATCATCGCCACCGGGCGGTCGGATTACCCCAACCAGGTGAACAACGTTCTCGGCTTTCCCTATATTTTCCGCGGCGCGCTGGATTGCCGGGCATCCACCATCAACGAACCGATGAAAATCGCCGCCGCCGAGGCGTTGGCATTGCTGGCGCGCGAAGACGTGCCCGACGAGGTGCATAATGCCTCAGCCGGCCGGCGGCTGCATTTCGGGCAGGAATATATCATTCCGAATGCCTTCGATCCGCGGCTGATTTCGCGCCTGCCGCCGGCCGTCGCGCGCGCCGCGAATGAAAGCGGTGTCGCACGTAAGCCGATC
>CAXNGD010000131.1:0-7053 GCA_964201575.1 Acetobacterales bacterium
GCCTCGATCTCCACGACGGCCTTGTCGGTTTCGATCTCGGCGACGGTCTCGCCTTTCTTCACCCGGGCGCCTGCTGCGACGGTCCAGCGGACGAGGCGGCCGGAATTGACGGTGAGGTCGCCGAACGGCATCAGGATCGGCTCGCCCGCGATCTCTGGCGCAGCAGCGGCTGCGGCCTTGGGCGCGCTTGGCGGCGCGGCCTGGGTCACTTCGGCCTGGATGCCGTCGATGCGGCCTTTCCAGCGCCAGGGCGGCGTGGCGCGGCCGGCGATGACTTCGCGCGCGCGCACGGCGACCAGTTCGGCGCTGACCAGCATGGCGCGTTCGAGCGCCGGGCCGAACGGGTGGGTCACGGGGGCGGTGTGGAGGCGTGCGACCGGGGCGTCGAGCTGGTCCCAGCAGATTTCGTTCATCGCCTGGCCGAGTTCGGCGCCCAGGCCCATCATCGGCCAGCCCTCGTCGACCACGAGAAGTCGATGCGTTTTGCGAACACTTTCGGCAACGCTGTCGACATCCAGTGGCTGGATGGTGCGCAGGTCGATCACTTCGACCTCGATACCTTCGGCGGCGAGCGCTTCAGCGGCTTCCAGCGAGCGCTGGACCATCTGGCCGGCGGCGGCGATGGTAAGGTGCTGGCCTTGGCGCGCGATGCGGGCGACGCCGAAGGGGACGTAATGATCGTCGCCCTCGGGCACTGGGCCTTTGCTGGCGAACAGGCCCTTGGGCTCCATCATGATGACGGGGTCGCCGGCGCGGAGCGCGGTCTTCCACAGGCCCTTGGCGTCGGCGGGGGTGGAGGGCACCGCGACCAGCAGGCCGGGCAGATGCGCCCACATGGAGTGATAGGTGCCGGAATGATGCGGGCCGGTCGAGCGGATGGTGCCGGCGCCGACGCGGATCACCATGGGCGCGTTCATCTGGCCGTTGGACATGTAGCGCAGCTTGGCGGCCTGGAGTGCGATCTGGCCGGCGGCTTCGAACATGAAATCGGCAAACATCAAGTCGGCGACACAGCGTACGCCGGTGGCCGAGGCGCCGAGGGAGGCGCCGGTGAAGCCGAGTTCGCTGATCGGCGTGTCCACCATGCGGTGGGCGCCGAATTCCTGGTACAGCCCCTTGGTGTGACCGAAGGTGCCGCCGCGCTCGCCGGTGCCTTCGCCGTAATAGATGATGTTGGGGTTGGCGCGCATCTCCTCGGCGATGCCGTCGCGCACCGCGTCCAGCCAGCCCATCTCGGTGGTCTTGCGTTGTTTCGGGGGGGCGAGGGCTTCGGGCGGGTTGATCGGGTCGGCGTAGGTGTGGCGCATCACCGTGGCGGGATCGGGCTCGGCGGAGGCGCGGGCGAATTCGACGGAGGCTTGGACTTCGTCATCGATGCGCTTCTCGATGCCGGCCAGGGTCTTGTCGGTGGCGATGCCGAATTCCTCGACCAGGCGGGCGCGGAAGGTGGTGACGGGGTCGCGCTTGAGCCAGGAATCGACTTCTTCCTGGGTACGGTAGGTGCCGGTGACGGTGTCGCCTTCGTGGTGGCCGACGGTGCGGTAGGTCTTGGATTCGATCAGGGTCGGGCCTTCGCCGCGGCGCGCGCGCTCGGCGGCCTGTTTCATCACGGTCCAGACGGCGACGACATCGTTGCCGTCGACGGCGACGCCGGGGATGCCATAGGCCGCGGCGCGGCTGGCGATCTCGGGGTTCAGGGTGATGCTGCTGAGCGGGGTTGCCGTGGCATACAGGTTGTTTTCGCAGACCAGGATGACTGGGGCTTGCTGGACGCCGGCGAAGTTCAGCGCCTCGTGGAAGGCGCCGTGGCTGGTAGCGCCGTCGCCGAAGAAGGCCACGGCCACGCCGTCCGTGCCCATGTGACGGGCGGCGATGGCGGCACCCACCGCTTGTGGCGCGCCGGAGGCCACCACGCCGTTGGTGCCGAACAGGCCGATCGAGCGCTGGTAAAGATGCATGGTGCCGCCGCGGCCGCCGACGCTGCCGCCGGACCGGCCATACAGCTCGGCCATCAGGACTTTCGGGTCCATGCCCTTGGCCAGGGCGTGGCCGTGGCCGCGATGGGTGGAGGTGATCCAGTCGGTCTTTCGCAGATGGGCGCAGACGCCGACGGCGGTGGCTTCCTCGCCGATGTAGAGATGCAGGAAGCCGGGAGTCTCGCCGCGGCGGCAGGCGATCTGGGCAGCCAGCTCGAACTTTCGCAGCATGGTCATCTCGGAGTACAGCCGCACCATCTCTTCGGCCGAGAGCCCTTCGGGCAGCGGCGGACGGTTCAGCCCGGCAACAGATTTCGGCTTTGCGGCCATGCGGCGCGGCCTCCCGGATGCGGACCTGCGTTGCGCCGCAGGGCCAGAGATTATAATAGATGACAGCGTAGGCCACCGGCGCGCAAACAGGCAAGGCGGGCCTCGATACAACAGGGGGAGGAGACGCCAATGCGCGTTGATCTGACGGGCCGCGTGGCGCTGGTCACCGGGTCGGCCAAGGGGATTGGCCGGGCGATCGCCGACCGGTTCGCGGCCGAAGGGGCCTCGGTGGTGTATTCCGATGTCGTGGCGCCGGACGAGGCCGCGAATGACGCGCGGCACATGGCGCTGAAGCTGGATGTCACCGACGAGGACGATGTGCAGGCGGCGATCGATGCGGTGATGGCGCGTTATGGCAAGCTGGATATCTGCGTGAACAATGCCGGCATCGGCACCGCGCCAGCCGACCGGGTGACGATCGACAAGGTTCGCGTGGCGCAATGGAAGCGGCTGATCGATGTGGACCTGACCGGGGTGTTCCTGGTGAGCCGGGCGGCCTCGGCGGCGATGATCCCCGCCAAGTCTGGCCGCATCATCAACATCTCCTCGGTGCTGGGCCTGGTGCCGATGCGGTTGCAGAGCGCCTATGTGGCGGCCAAGGCGGGGGTGGCGAACCTGACCAAGGGGATGGCGATCGAGCTGGCGCAGCATGGGATCACGGTGAATGCGATCGCGCCGGGTTCGACGGCGACGGATGGCTGGCGCAACTGGATCAATGACGCAACGAGCGACGAGCAGGAACTGCATGCGCGATTGATGTCGCATATCCCGATGGGCCGTCCGGCGGAGACAAGGGAGATCGCGCATGCGGCGCTGTTCCTGGCCGATCCCGACAGCGCTTTCGTCACCGCACAGATCCTCGCCGTGGATGGCGGTTGGATCGCGGGGTTCGCGCGCGACTTTTGAGCGGCGCCGGCCCCGCGTTGCCTCACACCCGCCGGATGTTCCAGGGATAGGAGCCGATGCCTGGCAGCACGCCAGTGATCTCGCGCCGATAGCTCGTGAAGGTGCTGTACTGGCCCAGCGGCACGAAGGGCGGATCGTTGAACAGCACGTCCTGGAGGCGGTCGTAGATATGCTGCACCGGCTGTTCGGCCGCGGTGTCGCGCCACTCCTGGGTCAGCTTGCCGATCTCCGGATTCTGATACCAACCGGTCCAGCCGCCATCGCCGCGGATGAAGAAGTTCAGCGCGGGCGATGCCATCGACACGTTGGAGCCCGCGGTGTGGAACAGGTTCCAGCCGCCTTTGTCGATCGGGCCCCGGTTGGTGATGCGCTGGATCATGGTGCCCCAATCCATCGCCTGGAAGTCCAGGTTCATCCCCAGCCGGCGCAGCAGGTCGCCGCTGACCTGGCCGAAGGCGTTGTGGTGGTGGATGTCGGTGGGCACCAGCAGCACGATCTTCTCGCCATTATAGCCGGCCTCGGCGATCGCCTTCTTCGCGGCGGTCAGGTCCAGGGGCATCGGCATGGCGACCTTGCCCGCGGCCTCGGTCACATTGGGGGCGCCGCAGGGGAAATAGGCGCGGCAGGTCTGCCAGGCCTGGCCGCCCTCGCCGGCGGCGGCACGCAGGAAGTCCTCCTGGTTCGCCGCGGCCATGAAGGCACGGCGCAGCTTGACGTTGTCGAAGGGCGGCTGGAGGAAATTGAAGCGCAGCACGCCCATCCAGCCGTACTCGTCCTTGACCTCCAGCACCAGGTTGCGGTTGCGCTGGACCAGCGGGCGCAGGTCTGCGGGCGTGCTCTCCCACCAGTCCATCTCGCCGGACTGCATCGCGGCGATCGCGGTGCCGTGGTCGGACATGGTGTGCCACTCGACGCGATCCATGTAGGCGATTTTGGCGCCGGCGGTGCGGTTCGGCTCGTCCTGTCGCGGCAGGTATTTGTCGAACTTGGTGTAGACGACGTTGGTGCCCGGGATGAATTCGTCCGCCTTGAACCGGTAGGGGCCGGAGCCGATCACCTCCTTGATCGCGGTGAAGGCATCCACGTCGCCGAACCGCTCGGGCATGATGAAGGCGGGCAGGCCAGAGGTCCGCCCCAGCGCCTCCAGCAGGCGCGGGAAGCGGCGCTTGAAGCGGATGCGGATGGTCCGGTCGTCGGGCGCGGTGATCTCGCTGATCTCTGGCCACATCACTGCGCCGAAACTGTCCCGCTTGGCCCAGCGCTTCAGGCTGGCGATGCAGTCGCGCGCCAGCACCGGCGTGCCGTCATGGAACCACAGCCCCTCGCGCAGCTTGATCGACCAGTCGGTGTAGTCGGCGTTGACGGTATGTCCCTCGGCCATCTGCGGTGCGGGGCGGAAGTCGTTCTTGGTGCCGTACAGCGTGTCCCAGACGTGATAGCCGTGGTTGCCGGTGACCAGGGACGCGGTCCAGACCGGGTCCAGCACGGTCAGACCGGTATTGGGGATGAACTTCAAGACGCGGGGATCGCGGCGCTGGGCGCGGGACAGCGAGGGGGCGGCGAGCGTGCCGGTAAGTCCGGCGGCCCCGGCGAGCACGGAGCGGCGAGCGAAGCCGGACGGGTTGCTGGCGGTCATGAGGCTTCCTCGGTTCGACTTCTTGATTCTTGATGCCCGAAGCTAGGGGGCGGCCAATCCGCCTGTCAATCGGAATGGCGGATCACGGCCATGCCCGCCGCCTGAGTGCCACCCAACTCGCCAGGCAGGCCGGCACCAGGCCGCAGGCAACCACCCAGGCGAAGCCGTTGATGGTTGCCTGCGCGCTGGAGCCGTCGAGCCCCGCCTGGCTGGCGGCCAGTCCGGTCAGCGCGGCACCCACGGCATAGCCGGCGGATTGCACCGTGGGCACCAGGCCGGCGGCCTTGTCGCGCTCGTCCGGCGCCGCGGCGCGCATCACCGACAGCGAGAGGAAGGCCCAGCCGAGCCCGAAGCTAGCACCGGCACCGACCAGGAAGGGCAGCATCGCCCAGGGCAGGTCGAGCGCCACCGCGGCAAGCTGTCCGGCAACCGCCGCGGCGAGCACCGGCGGGCCCCAGCGGATGCCGATCGTCGGCATATCCGCCCGCGCGATGTTGGCCACCACCAGCATCGCCGCACTCCAGGACAGCGGGCCCACGGCGAACAGCGCGCCGGCCATGGTGGGGCTGAACCCCCATCCCTGCTGCAGCGTCAGGGTCAGGTGGACGATGGTGAAGGAATGCGCCACCGGCATCAGCGCCACGACCAGCAAACCGGCCCCCAGCGCCGTGCCCGGGCTGAACGCACCTTGCGGGAACAGCGGCGTCGGCTGTCGCTGGTCGGCCACGGCCATGGCGATCAGCACGCCGGCGCCGGCGAGCACGCTGGCGGCCGACAGCGCGGGGTTCTGCGCCAGCGATGACGCGGCGATCAGCAGGATGCCGCAGCCCAGCGCCGCTAGCCGCAGCAGCGGCGGGGCCGCCAGCCCGGCCTCGGACAGGGTGCGCGGCACGCTGGCCAGCACCAGGCCGAGGAACACCAGCGCCACCGGCGCATTGACCAGGAAGGCGGCGCGCCACGACACCGCCTCGGTCATCGCCCCGCCCACCACCGGCCCGGCAAAACCCGCCAACGCCCAGACCGCCGCCTCGACGGCAAACACCTTGGGGCCAAGCCGGACGGGGAACAGCACCGGGATCAGGGCATAGCTGATCGCCGCGACCATGCCTTCGCCGGCGCCCTGGAGCGCGCGGCCCAGCAGCAGCACCGGCATGGCCGGCGCCAAGCCGCAGACCAACGTGCCGGCCAGGAAGGTTCCGCCGCCCAGCAGCAGCGCGGTCCGCGCCCCCAGCCGCGCCTTCACCGCGGCACCGCCCGCGCCTGCGACAATGGCGGCAACCAGGAACGACGTGGTTGCCCAGGCGATCATCGCCGCCCCGCCGATCTCCGCCACCGCGCTGGGCAGGGCGGTGGCGACGAGGAAGGTGTTGAACGCATAAAGCCCGATGCCGAGCGAGAGCATCGCCAGCGGCAGCAGATGCGCCCGGTGCAGCAGTTCCGACCAGGCGCTGGCGGGCGCCGGCGCGTTCAATCTGATCCCTCGGCACGGAATGGCTTGGGGTCCGGCATGGATGTCCCTATGTCCTTGCGGTCGACACAGAGGGAGAAGCCAAGCGATGCGCGACGTCAAGACGATCGGTGCTGATGATGCGCGGCGCGGCATCGCGGCCGTGCGCGCGGCGGCGGAGCGGCGCGATGCCGCCGTGGTAGTGGCGGTGGCGGATGCCTATGGCGAGTTGCTCGCCCTGTTGCGCATGGACGGCGCCGGCCCGGCGGACATCGCCTCGGCAATCGCCAAGGCGTATACCGCCGCGCGGCTTGGGCAGAACACCAGCGATATCGACGCGGCGTCGCGCAACCCGAAGACGGGGTTTGATCTGGCGGGGTTTGCGGATCCCAGGATCACCGGGCTGGTCGGCGGCGTGACGCTGGAGTTCGAGGACCAGGTGGTCGGGGCCGTGGGCGTGAGCGGGGCGACGGCGGCGACGGAGGAGGCGCTGGCCGAGGCCGGCGTGGCGGCGATGCTGGAGCCGTACCGGCCCGTGGCGGTTCAAGAAGGGTAGGGGCTCGGCTGCGACCGCGATGTGCCGGTGGCGTGGCGGCTTGCTGGCGATTTATACCAACCGCCCCAACCTCGGACTCTCGGCTGTTTCCAACGGTGGCATTCTCTGATTCCCTCGTCTCTGGCTGCGATTCGCGGCGTTGAGGGCGGTCATGGGCACGGCGATCACGATCACCAATCTGGCGCACTCATCGTCTTCGCTG
>CAXNGD010000132.1:0-7052 GCA_964201575.1 Acetobacterales bacterium
TCATCCAACAGGTCCTTGATGGCCGCATACCGCGCGCGGATCGCGTTCTCGTCGATCATCCGCGAATCGTAGACACATCAAAGCCGAGCCGGAATCCTCTGCCCCTGCAAAACGCAACCCGAATCGCTTATTCGTTCGTGGCTCCTTAGGTCAAAAATTCGGCGAGTGTGGCGATCGGTATCTTTGACCCCATGTAAGTCATTGGGACCGTCGAGAGACCCGGGCGTATCCTGGTCATTGCTATCGGAGAGCGTTATGCCCACTGAGCAGCCCACGTGCACGGTCTATTTCGACGGCTCGTGCCCGCTCTGCAGGCGTGAGATCTCCTACTACCAGGCTCAAGTGGGAGCCAAGGAGATGTCCTTCGTCGACGTTTCCTCGCCGGACGCCGAACTCGGTCCTGGGCTGGAGCGCGCCCAGAGCCTGGCTCGCCTGCATGTTCGCGAGCGCGGTGGACAGCTCGTGTCAGGGGCTGCCGCATTCGTGAGCATCTGGCGCGCTCTTCCTCGACTTGCATGGTTGGCGCGGATTACGCTGTGGCCGGGGTTTTGCTGCTGCTCGAAAAAGGATATCGCGGCTTCCTAGTCGTCCGGCCGTTTACGCATCGGCTCTTCGGCGTTCGACGGAAGAACACCCTCGTCCAGTGATCATCAACCCGTTTGCAGGCACGTGATGCTCATCACTGCGTCTCCGACCGTTGTCTGGTTCAAGCGCGACCTGCGCACGCAGGATCATCGCCCTTTGGCCGAGGCTGCGAAGCGTGGGCCGGTGATTCCCTTGCTCGTGATCGAGCCGGAGTATTGGGCGCAGCCGGATGCCTCGCACCGCCACTACGCCTTCATGCGCGAATGCGCGCAGGCACTTGACGAAGCACTGGGCGCTAAGGGGGCGCGCCTTGTGGTGCGGATCGGGTCCGCCGTCGACGTGCTCGCCGAGCTTCGGCGCCAGGTTAGATTCACTGAGGTTTGGTCGCATGAGGAGACCGGCAATGCCTGGACATACAGGCGCGATATCGCGGTCGAGGCATGGTGCCGCGCACACGGCGTGACGTGGCACGAGATCCCGCAGACCGGCGTCATCCGCCGGCTGAAGAGCCGGGAGGGCTGGGCTCGGCACTGGGACCGCCTGATGGCGGAGCCGATCGAGTCCGAGCCGGAGCGTGTCCTACCCGTGCCGGGCATCGAGCCCGCGCTGGTGCCCCCCCCGGAGAACGCAGGACTTGCGTTCGATGGGTGCATCGAGCGTCAACCCGGCGGCCGGCCGGCGGCGCTCGCACGGCTCCACAGCTTCCTCGATGATCGGGGCAAAACCTATCGCCGCGATATGTCGAATCCCGTCGACGGGGCAGCGGCCTGCTCGCGCTTGTCGCCCTATCTCGCATGGGGAGCGGTCTCCGTGCGGGAGGTGGCGCAGTCGGCGTGGAAGCGGCAGTCCGGATTGCGGGGCGACACCAACGGGCACGCGCGCGAATGGAGCGGCTCGCTGGTCTCGTTCTCGGGTCGGCTCCACTGGCACTGTCATTTCATTCAGAAGCTCGAAAGCCAGCCTTCCATCGAGCATACAGAGTTTCATCCGGCGACGCGCGGCCTGCGCCCCCGCGCCGCCGATGCCCGACGGCTCACGGCATGGTCACGCGGGCAGACCGGATTCCCGTTCGCGGACGCCTGCATGCGTTCGCTTGAAGCGACCGGCTGGATCAACTTCCGGATGCGCGCCATGCTCGTGTCGCTCGCGAGCTACAACCTATGGCTGCCCTGGCAAGAGACGGGCCTGGTTCTGGCCCGGCTTTTTACGGACTACGAGCCAGGCATCCACTGGCCGCAAATGCAGATGCAGTCTGGCACGACCGGCATCAACACGATCAGGATCTACAATCCGGTCAAGCAGGGCTACGATCAGGACTCGGACGGCAAGTTTGTGCGCCGCTGGGTTCCGGAGCTGGCTGCGGTGCCTGATGCCTTCCTCCAGGAACCTTGGAACTGGGATGGCGCGGCCGACCTCATCGGCGACCGCTATCCCCAGCGGATCGTCGATCTTGAGGCAACCACGGCTGCTGCCAAGGAGCTGATCTTTGGCGGCAGCCGCGCGGCCGATTTCCGCGACGCGGCCGATGCGATCCAGGAGAAGCATGGCAGCCGGAAGAGCGGAATGCGCATGACTGGCCAGAAGGCTCGCGCCAAGCCACAGAGATCGCAACCAACCGCACAGATGAAACTCGAATTTTGACGCGCCAGGCCTGCGACAGGCGTTCGCTCGGTTGAGCCAAGGCCGGAACCCCTGAAATGGCCTGCATGATGCTGGTTGACTGACCACGTAGCGGAAGAAGAGGACGCGCCATTGAGATCGGGTGGGGCATTGATCCCGACGCTTTCGGCGCGATGCGATGCGCCGGCAAGGAGAACCGTCGCGATGACTTGGGTGATCGACGGCCACGGCGACCGTGTTTAGTGGACGCTTGCCGTGGGACATGGATATCTGACCCAAGCCATGCAGCGTTTGATGCGCCGGGGTCCGATCAGTTTGTTGCCCCGGCGGCAATCGGTCCTTACAACCCGGGGCTCTGCAGCCCATCGCACGACGCATGTTCCCCATCCCCGCGAAACACAGCCAGCAATGGAAGCGAAATGCCTTCGATGAAATCGGAACTTAGCACAGCCGACCTGAAAGCGCTTCTCGAACAGGATGAAGCCGAGATGAGCGTCGTATTCTCGGATCCCTCGCTGCCCGACAACCCGATGATTTTCGTCAGCGAGGAATTTCAAAAGCAAACCGGCTACAGCGCTCAGGAAGCTCTGGGGCAGAATTGCAGGTTCCTGCAGGGACCTGGCACGAGCCCGTACGCCATTGCCGCTATTCGGCAGGCTTTGCGCGCGGAGACCCGTTTCACCATCGATATTCTCAATTACCGAAAGGATGGATCTGCGTTCGTGAATCGTCTCCGGATCAGGCCAATCTACGATCCCGGCGGGCGGTTGCTGTTTTTCGCAGGGGCGCAGAATCCCGTCTAGGCACTCCGCAGGCCCGGTTCAGGTGCCGGCGAGGCGCAGGATCACAAATCCGGCGCCGATGATGTGGGCAATCGTGATGAGAACCGACGCGGTATGCAGGACCTGGAACCGACGCCTGGCACCGCAATCCGTCGCCCAATTGATAGCGGGCATCAGTCCTTGTCGCGCGAAGAGGGTCGTCACGGCAATGGCGGCCAGGATGCCTGACGATACAGGATCACCGAAAGCAGCAAGGGCGGCCGCGAACGCCGACGTGGCCAGGACGAACAGGTAGAACCATGGGAAGGCCCGACGGATCAGCGCACCGGCCGAGGCCGCCGGCAACGCGCTGAAGATGAATGCGGCAAAGCCGAAGGCGTAGAGGACCATTCCCCCAAAC
This sequence comes from Acetobacterales bacterium, assembly GCA_964201575.1. Lineage (GTDB taxonomy): Bacteria > Pseudomonadota > Alphaproteobacteria > Acetobacterales > Acetobacteraceae > CAMDGX01. Next base: position 3,388 of record CAXNGD010000132.1, read on the forward strand.
AAGAGGGCGGTCGCGAGCAGCGTAATCTGCACCATTAGGCACCTTCCGGCTTACGAGCCACGCCTAGATAGATAACGGTCTGGAGGGGAACGGGACCGAAGACCAGATCGCCCCGCCGATCGATGCCCCTGGGACCGAGACCCTGGGTCGGCCCCGCGACGAGCCCGGCCCGCGTCAGGCTTTTGCGCAACTCATGCGGCTTGATGAACAGGCGCGGATCATGGGTGCCCCGCGGAAGAAGGCCGAGGATGTTTTCCGCCACGGTGATCGTCGCGAACCGGGACAGCGGGTTTCGGTTGATGGTGTCGAACAGGAACAAGCCGCCGGGGCGCAGAACGCGCGCCACTTCGGACAGCACCTGGTCCAGGTCGGCCACGTGTTCCAGCACATCGACGCAGACGACGGCATCGAAGCCCTCGGCGGCATAGGGCAGCGCCTCGCCCACGCCGACATCGTAAGTGATCGGCAGCCCGCCGCCGTGGGCGTGGTGCCGCGCCGCCTCGACCGCTGCTGACGCAGGATCAATGCCGGTCACGATCGCGCCCCGCGCCGCCATGGCTTCGGCCATGAAGCCGCCGGCGCAGCCGAGGTCGAGGATCGCCTTGCCCGGCCACTCGATGTGCCGGTCGAACCAGGTCAGGCGCCCTGGTACCAGGTTCTTCAGGGTGCGCACCCATCGCACCTCGTCCGACCACCACTGGTCGGCCACTCGGTCATAGATCGTCAGGTCATTGCGCATGGGATTGGTCATTCCGAGGCTTGAGGCGCGGCAGCGCGTAAGGCACCTGGCCGCGATAGTGATCGAACCGCTCGCCGTAGCGCGCGGCGAACCGCCGTTCCTTAAGGCGCGGTGCCAGCAGGCAATAGGCGGTGTAGCTGAGCGCCAGCGCCAACTGATCCGGCGTCCAGACCGGAACCGTCCACAGCGTCAGGGCGAACGCCACGTAGATCGGCTGGCGGATCAGGCGGAACAGCCCCTGGGTCGGCATGTCCGGGAATACCGGGCGGATGCGCGCGACCAACGACAGCCAGCCCAGGGCGCCGGATTGCACCTCGGTCCCGGCGTCGAAGCTGGCTTTGATCAACAGCAGCCAGCTTGCCGCGTACAGCGCCGAGACAGCCCAGAGCGCCGCGCCGTCTGCCCGCCACCAGACAATGCCCGACGGGCTCCACAATGCGAACAGCGCCAGAAGCTGGGCGGAGGCGATGATGGCATAGCTGGTGGTGGCCAGCGTGGCGCCATGCGGGCCGGGGATCAGTCGGGTCAGCCACGATCCACCACGCCGGGTCAGCAGAAGCGAGTGGGCCAGCGGAAACTGCACGAGCAACGCGGCATTTGCTGCCACCGCCCACAACCCGGCCGCGGTTCCCAGGCTCCTGCTCAGCCCGAAATACATGGCGGCCATCATCGCCAGGACCGCCGCGGCGAACAGCGTGTGACACAGCACGCCCATGCCCAGCGCCAGCACGATCCGCCCGGCCCCTGGCGGCGGCCGGCGGGCCGCGCGGATCAGGACAAGCAGTCGGCCGATCCGCGGATCGGCGATCACGGCATCTGCCCCAGCAGATCCTCGGCCACGGCAGTGCCGCTCGTCCAGGCGGCCTCGACCCGCGCGCCGAGGCACCAATCGCCCGCAAGATAAAGGCTCCCCTCGGAGGCCCGCAGGAAGGGCTGGCCGAGCGGCGTGATCACGCGGGCATGGCGCCAGCGATGCGCTGCCGCGTGGCGCACCCGGTCCACCGCAATGCCCAGCCTGTCGCACAGCAGCGGCAGCATCACGGCGACGAGCGCGGCACTATCGCTTTCAAGATGCCGTTCGCTGAAGGAAACCCCGGCCTGCGCAACCCAGGCAACGATATCTCCCGCCGGGCGCCCGGGCTTGCTGCTGTCTTGCGCGATCCAGGCGAGCGGATCATCCGGGTGGCCGCGGGTCACGAAGGGAGCGGGCGCGGCGACCGCGGCCATCAGCGTCAGGCAGGGTTCCATGCGCACCGATGCCAGGGGCGCCGCCAACGGATGACCCAACCCCAGCAGATCGACGGCCTGCGGCGCCGGCACGGTGACGACGACTCGCGCGGCGCGGTGTTCGGCCTCCCCGATCCGCAACAGCCAGCCTTGGCCATCGGGGCTGATTGCCGTGACCAACGCAGTCTGGCGGACGTCCAGACCCTGGGCCAAGCCCCGTGCCAGGGCCGACATGCCCGGCGTGCCGACGGTCACGGAGCGACCCGTTCCGGTATCCCAGTTGGCGACGGCCCCGGATCGCGCCAGCTCTGCCAATGCGCCGGCAAGGCCACCATCCCGGGCGGTCACATATTGCGCTCCGTGGTCGTATTGCAGCCCGTCGACCCTGCGCGTGGCGACCCGCCCGCCAATGCCGCGCCCCTTGTCGAACAGCACCGGCGATCGCCCGGCCGCGGCCAGCCGGCGCGCGCAGGCCAGTCCCGCGATCCCGGCGCCGATGATCGCCACATCGATCATGCCGGCACCAGTTGGGCGAGGATGCGGGGAAGCTGCTGTTTCACCTTGAAGAAGCCCGCGGTGGCGTGCGGCCAGATCGCGTTGTCCCAGTCACGGCGCCATTCGCGGACGGCGATGCCTCGGGTCGCCAGCAAAGGCGCCGCCTGGGCCACCCAGTCATGCAGCGGGCCACGGGTGAGGTAGGGCGTGACGACCTGCGTGACTCCGGCTAAGGCCGCCCATTCGGCCAACACCGCGGGATCATCGGCCCGCAGCCGCACGGGCGAAACACCGGCACGCGCCGCGGCATCGGCCAGCGCCTCCTCCTCGAACCGGCTCACCCCCGCCGACACCGCCAACGGGGAGCGCAGGTGACTGGCGGCCAAGGTCGCGGATGCGCGGATATCCAGGCCGGACCGGTCGAAATTCTCGATCAGGCAATCCTCATCCGTGATCAGCAGGGCCGTGGGTTCGCACCGCTGCGGCGGTATCAGTGGCCGCAGCGGTTGCACCGGCGGCAAGCCGTCGGGCTCCTGCGCCTCAAGGCTGTCGACCACCTGCGCTATATCGTGGTCGTGCGGCGTGAACCGCTGGCCGGTGAACTTGGCGATGTTCCAGGGTTGCGCGTGATAGGGCTTGCCGCGCGTGTGCAGCCCGGCCACCCAGCGCCAGCCCAGCGTGTTCGAGGCCACGTCCCCGTCGAGCAGGTGGCGGTAAAAGAAATCCGCCCCAATCCGCCACGGCAGGCCGAACGTGAAAATCCAGATCGAGGCAAACCACATCCGGGCGTGGTTATGCAGGTAGCCGGTTTCCACCAGCTCGGCGGCCCAGGCATCGAAGCACGCAAGCCCCGTCAGCCCACCCACTGCCCTGTCAACGTCGCGCTGCAAGCGGCGGTTTTCGTCCAGCGCCGCTAGATCTGATGACAGACCTTGCACGTAGCTGGTCCACACCTGGGGTCTCCGTTCCAGCCAGCCCTTGAAATAGCCGCGCCAGAGGACCTCCTGCACGAATTTCTCGGCCGCTTCGGGGCCGTGGGCGCGCAGTGCCGCATGAACCACCTCCGGCTCGGCGACCAATCTGCGGCGGATGTAAGGAGAGAGGGAAGACACTCCCTTTCGGTTGCCGGCGCCCAGATCGTAGTTTCGGAACTCGGCATAGTGCCGCCCCATGCCGGGAACGAAGGCTTCCATCACCAATAAGC
>CAXNGD010000133.1:0-6956 GCA_964201575.1 Acetobacterales bacterium
CTATCCGCCCTTAACCAGCACGACCTCGACATGGTGGCCGCCAGCCTCAACGACCGCCCCAGGAAAACGCTCGACTACGCCACTCCAGGCGAGCAATTTGCCAGCCTTCTCGCTGCCGCAGCCGCGGCAGGAAACACGCCCCCCGGCGATGTTCGCTCCCAAACTTGAATCCGCCTTTCTTTTTGTTCACAAAAAGAAGACCTGCCTTCGACTCCCCTTGCTTCGACCTGGGACCGCCCCGACAAACCTACCCCTTCTTCGCCTTCGGCTTGCCCACCGGCGGCACAAATCCCGGCCCGCGGTCGGAGCGGTGGTATTCCGGATTCGGCATCATGTCGGTCGCCGACGCCATCCGGTTGGACAGGTTGAAGAACGCCGTCGTCTCCGACAGGTCGAAGATATCCTCGTCGCTCAACCCAACCCCGCGCAGCAAGTCGCGGTCGGCGTCATCCACCAGGTTGGGCGTGGTCGTGAGTTTCCAGGCATAATCCAGCATCGCCCGCTGCCGGGCATCCAGCTTCGCCACCCGGTAGTTCAGCGCCATCATCTCGCCCAGCTCCGGATCGCCCGAGAGCTGGCGCACGGCAGCCCCATGCGCCACCAGGCAGTAGAAGCAGCGATTGGCCGACGACACCACCACCGCGATCATCTCGCGCTCCAGCTTCGACAGGCCGGACGCCGAGTACATAATCTCGTTGTACATCGCCATGAAGTTGCGCAGCCGCTGCGGCTTCTTGCTGAAGGTTGAGAACACGTTTGGCACGAAGCCGAGCTTCTCCACGCACTTGGCCCAGATGATCTTCAGGTCATCGTCCAGCGTCGCCGGGTCGGGCACGCCGAGGACGGAAATATGGGTAGGCTGGGGCATGACGCGTCTATCCTGTCGCGGTTCTTGGATGAAGGGCAGAGTGAATGAAATTCAACCACGTGGCCAATCGGCTCGATGCCACCCATTTCGAACTGGTGGTAGCGATGATGAAGGAGCGCCTGGGCTTCGTCGAACTGCGCCGCACCGAACGCGCCATCTGGCTGCGCCAGCCCGGCACCAATATCGACCTGCAATTCTCCCGCAGTGACACCGCCCACCGCGACCCGGACAAACAGCGTTCCCAGGTCTCGTTCCTCAGCCTGACCCCGCGCGATGACCTCGTCGAGCTCGTCGCATGGCTCGGCGAACGCGGCCTTGCCGCCGAGGTCGGCGCCTATTCGGACCGCGAGTTCTTCATGGACGCCCCCGCCGCCTTCGTCGATTTCGTCATCGAGGCCATGCGTCCGGAACTGGCGGAATATGACGTGACGGCATGATCCCCGCGCCTGCCGCAGCACTGCCGCTGGCCCTGCTGGCGACGGCGGGGTTCCTCTCGGTCACCGGCATGCGGATGACCGATCCGCTGCTGCATGTGATCGCCAGCGATTTCGGCACCACCATTCCGGCGCTGGCCGTGGTGGTGGCGGCATTCACCCTGCCGTACGGGCTGTGCCAGATCGTGCTGGGACCGCTCGGCGACCGGCTGGGCAAGCTGCGGGTGATGACCGGGGCGATGGGCCTGTTGACCCTGGCGAACATCGCCTGTGCCCTGTCCGCCACGGTCGAGGGGCTGACGCTGGCGCGCATCGCCGCCGGGGGGGCGAGTGCGGCGGTGGTGCCGCTGGGCATGGCCTATGTCGCCGACGCCGTCGATTATCGCGAGCGCCAGGTGATGCTGAGCCGGTACCTGAACGGCACCGTGCTGGCCCAGGTTATGGCCGGCCCGCTCGGGGGCGTGTTCGGCCAGTTCCTGGGCTGGCGCTGGGTGTTCCTGCTGCTCGCCGCTGGCACCGCGGTGATCACGGTGACCCTGGCCCGGCGGATCGGCCAGTTGCCGGACCGGCATGGCGGGGCGACCTTCTCGCTCGGCAACTACATCACGATGGCCCGCTCGCCGGTGGCCCGCGTCGTGCTGCTGGCGGCGACGGTGGATGGGGCGGTGCTGATGGGGAGTTTCCCGTTCCTGGCGCCCTACATGCACGAGGCGTTCGGCCTGCCCTATGCGGCGGTGGGGCTGGTGCTGGCGTGTTTCGGGCTGGGCGCGCTGGCCTATATCCGTCTGGCCCGCCGCCTGGTGCCGCTGTTGGGCGAGGCGCGGATGGTGGCGCTCGGCGGCGCGATGATGGCCGCGGGGGTGGCGGCGAGCGTGCTGCTGCCCACGGGTGCGGCCTGGGTGGCCGGGCTGGTGGCCGCACAGCTGACGATCGGGCTGGGCTTCTACCTGTTGCACGGCGTGCTCCAGGCGCGCGCCACCGAGATGCTGCCGCATGCCCGTGCGACGGCCGTGGCCAGCTTCGCCCTGATGCTGTTCCTCGGGCAGAGCATCGGGGCGATGACGATGGGCGGGCTGATCGCGTGGCTCGGCTATCGCGGCGCCTTCCTGTGCAACGCGGCGGCGGTGGCGATCCTGGGGGTGTGGCTGGCGCTGGTGTTCAGGGTGGCGGGCCGATCCAGCCGGGCAGGGTGAAGGCCACCCGGCAGCCGCCAAGCGGTGACTCGCAGATCTCCAGCGTCGTGCCGTACAGCGACAACAGGTCGCCGACGATGGCCAGCCCGAGCCCGCTGCCTTCGCCGGGCGCGGCACCGCTCTCGCCCCGGCCGCGCAACAGCTCGCGCCGATCGGCGGCGATGCCCGGCCCGTCATCGTCGATGGCCAGGCACAGCCCGTCCGCACCCGGCGCGACGGACACCGCGATGCGGCCGCGGGCCCAGATCCTTGCATTGTCCAGCAGGTTGCCCACCACCTCGCCGAAATCCTCGGGATCCATGCGCAGCCGCTTGCCCTCGGCCACCTCGTTGCGCCAGTCGAGCACCCCGGCGCGCGGCAGCCGCCGCATCAGGGCGAGCAGCCGCTCGGTCGCGCCGGCGGCGGGTGTCGATCGACAGCGCGCCGGCCTCCAGCAGCGGGGTGGCGTGTCCGGCGGCGCGGCGCAGGATGGCGCCGATGCGGGCGAGCAGCTCCTCGCTGTGGAATGGCTTGCCCAGTTAGTCGTCCGCGCCGGCATCGATGCCGGCCACGCGCTCGCCCCAGGAGGCGCGGGCGGTCAGGATCAGCACCGGGGTGGCGACGCCTGCGGCGCGCAGGCGCTTGAGCACCGAGATGCCGTCCAGCCGCGGCAGGCCGAGGTCCAGCACGATGGCGTCATAGTCCGCTGCCTCGGCCCGAAACCAGGCCTCCTCGCCGTCGGCCACCGCCTCGACAACATAGCCGGCGCGGGTGAGTGAGGCTGCGATGTCTGCGGCTATGGCGGGTTCGTCCTCGACCACGGGTATGCGCATCAGCGATAGGTCACTTGCAGCAGCTTGTTGCGCTTGGCGTCGACGGTGACGTCGCAATAGTCGCCGTCCTGCGTCAGGACGATGAGGCGGTAGGCCCAGTCGCCGCTCTCGCGCCGGGCGAGGGAGACGTCCAACACCTCGCCGGGCACCGAGCGGCGGACCATCGCCAGCACTTGGCTCAACGGGGCGGCATTGCCGCTGGCAACCGCTTCGGTTGCGCCGTTCTGCGCTGCCTGGTCGGCGGGGCCGCGATGGCCGGCACCGGCGGGCTGTCCGGGCGATCGGCCCCCAACGGGCGCGCTGGCGCCGCGGCCGCCGGAAGGGGCCGAGCCAATGCTGCCCGAGCCAATGCTGCCCGAGCCACTGCTGCCCGATCCGCTGCTGCCCGAGCCGCCGCCGCCTGAGCCGCCTCCGCTGGAGCCGTTGGTGGCATGGGGGAGCATCGTGCTGCAGGTCAGCGCGGCGGCGGCGAGCAACAGGGTGCGGCGGTTGAGGGGCATCGTGGGTCTGATCCTAGCCGAAAACGGCTGACGAAACGCTGACGATCGCATGACCGGGGGCTGACGGGCGGTGTCAGGCCGCTGTGGGGGTGGGTGTCTAGGGTTGGCGAAAGCCGGACATGGTGTCACGGCGGAACTGGAGACGATCCATGCGCACTCTATTGATGTCGACAACGCTGCTTGCTGGGCTTGCCATGTGCGCCCTGGCCGAGGCCAAGCCGGGTCGGGCGGAGACCGGATGGTCCGGGATGGACCGCACCGAAGCCGTGTCGCGGGTCCCGGGCGAGGCGGTCCTGCTGGCCCGCGGTGGTGGTGGTGGTGGGGGTGGTGGTGGCGGGTCGGGCGGCGGCGGCTCGGGCGGCGGGTCGGGTGGTGGCGGGTCGGGCGGCGGGTCCGGCGGCAATTCGGGTGGCAATTCGGGCAGCGGGTCCAGTGGTGGGTCGAGTGGCGGGTCCAGCGGCGGGCACAGCGGCGGACATGGCGGCGGGCATAGCGGCGGGCCGCACGGGGTTGGGCACTCGGCCGATGATGGGCCCGGGCACAATACCGGCGGGCCGCACGGGGTTGGGCATTCGGCCGATGATGGGCCGGGGCACAATACCGGGGGGCCGCATGGCGTCGGTCGTGGGGCCGATGATGGGGCCGGGCACAGCTCGCTCGCGCCGCTGGGGGATGCGGTGATCGCGCGCCGTGGCGCCGATGACGGGGCCGGGCATGATGCCGACGACGACCATGGCCGGGGGCGTGGCGGGCACGGGGCGGACGATCCGGCCAGTCAAGGCTGAGGCGACGCACCACCGCTGAACGGAACGCCCGGCAGGCATGTGCTTGCCGGGCGTCTTCGCGTGGGCGGCCCGATGGGGGCGGCCTTGCGCGATAGGGGGTGGCGGGGCTACGTCGCGGGCTTGGTCGGCGGAGAGGATTGCGGGATGCGGGTGAAGGACGTGAAGAAGGTCGTGCTGGCCTATTCCGGGGGGCTCGACACCAGCGTGATCCTGCGCTGGCTGCAGACGACGTATAAGTGCGAGGTGGTGACCTTCACCGCTGATCTCGGGCAGGGCGAGGAGCTGGAGCCGGCGCGCAAGAAGGCCGAGATGATGGGGATCAAGCAGATCTTCATCGAGGATGTGCGCGAGGTGTTCTGCACCGATTTCGTGTTTCCGATGTTCCGGGCCAATGCTTTGTACGAGGGCCAGTACCTGTTGGGTACCTCGATCGCGCGGCCGTTGATCGCGCAGCGGCAGATCGAGATCGCGGAGATGGTCGGCGCTGACGCCGTGGCCCACGGGGCGACCGGCAAGGGCAACGACCAGGTGCGGTTCGAGCTGAGCTATTACGCGCTCAAGCCGGACATCAAGATCATCGCGCCCTGGCGGGAATGGGAGCTGACCAGCCGGACGCGGCTGATCGAATTCGCCGAGGCCAACCAGATTCCGATCGCCAGGGACAAGCGCGGCGAGGCGCCGTTCTCGGTGGATGCCAACCTGCTGCACTCGTCCAGCGAGGGGAAGATCCTGGAGGATCCCGCCATCGAGGCGGACGAGATGGTGTATCAACGGACGATCCGGCCGGAGGATGCGCCGGACAAGGCGACCGTTATTTCGATCGATTTCGAGTGCGGCGATCCCGTGGCGATCAACGGGGAAAAACTTTCGCCGGCGACGTTGCTGACGAAGCTGAACGAGCTGGGGCGGGCGAACGGGATCGGGCGGCTGGACCTGGTGGAGAACCGCTTCGTCGGCATGAAGTCGCGGGGCGTGTACGAGACGCCGGGCGGGACGATCCTTCTGGCGGCGCATCGTTCGATCGAGAGCATCACGCTGGATCGCGAGGCGGCGCATCTGAAGGACAGCATCATGCCGCGATACGCGGAGCTGCTGTACAACGGTTTCTGGTTCGCGCCGGAGCGGCGGATGTTGCAGGCGCTGATCGATGAGAGCCAGAAAAGTGTCACTGGCCGGGTTCGGATGAAGCTGTACAAGGGCAATGTGACCTGCATCGGGCGGGAAAGCCCGAACAGCCTGTATTCGATGAAGGTTGTGACGTTCGAGGACGACCAGGGCGCGTATGACCAGTTCGACGCGCAAGGGTTCATCAAGCTGAACGCGCTGCGCCTTCGCCTTGGGGCGATGGCCGGCCGCAAAGGAGGAAGTCTGTAATGGGTATCTCGATGTACTCGGCCGCCGTGCCGATGATGAAGACGCTGCTGGGCGGGCTGTCGGCCAACCTGGACAAGGCGGCGGCGTTTGCCGCGGCGAAGAATTTCGACCCCGCCGTGCTGGCCGGCGACCGGCTGGCGCCGGACATGTTCCCGCTGTGGCGGCAGATCCAGATCGCCTGCGACATGGCGCGCGGCGGGGCGCTGCGGTTGGCGGGACGCGAAGTGCCGACCCTGCCGGATGTGGAGCCGAATTTCGACTCGATGAAGGCGCGCATTGCCGAGACTCTGGCGGTGATCGACGGCATTCCGGCCGGCGAGATCGACGGCAGCGAGGAGCGCAAGGTGGTGCTGAAGATGCGCGCGGGCGAGATGGAGTTCGCCGGGCAGCGCTATCTCATTGGGTTCGTGATCCCGAACCTGACCTTCCATTGCGCGACCGCGTACAACATCCTGCGCCACAATGGCGTTGAGATCGGCAAGCGGGATTTCCTGGGCGCCTTCTGAGCCCACGGAACCTGACAAGGGAGGCCCCGCGGCGATGCGGGGCCTTTTTTGTAGCGGGATTTTTGTTACGAAATCAATACAAAAAAAGCACAGGGGTGTGACCCCGCGAGGGGGTTTGGACGGCGCGGCGCCGGACGTGCGCGGCGGTGCGCGGGCGGAGTAGGGGCCGGCCAAAGAGAAGCGGGGGACGGATGGGGCGCACGGGGATGAGGACGCGATGGCGGGAGGATACTGGGTGCGCGGCGCGTGGGGTCGCGGCGGGTGCGGCCGGGACTTGTGATGGGGAGACGGAGGCGCGGCGGTGTGGCGCGCGGGTGCTGACCTGCGGGGTGTGGGCTGATACCAAGTCTCCCTGATCAGAACCTGTGCGCCCACTCGCGCATGCCGATGGACATGATGCGCCACGGCTGCGCTTCGAGCTTGTTCCATGTTTCGCAACAGTGATCGACGAGATCGTCTTCGTTGAGAAAGATGCGGTTGGAGA
>CAXNGD010000134.1:0-6944 GCA_964201575.1 Acetobacterales bacterium
CGTCGCCGCAACCTCGTCGCCGGCGGGGCGACCGGACAGCACAGACAGAACCTCTTCACGCTGCGCCGCCGTCAACGTGTCCAGGCCAGACAGCCAGTTACGGAAAATCGCGTCGTCCATCGATGCGCTCCAAACAGGGCGTTTGACCAGATTCTACAGAGCACATACGATTCGAGAACACAGCCAAAAACTTTCATCCCTTGGTCCGGTGCCAGTCGTGGATACCGGGACCAAGTGTCAGAAAGTCTTTTTGCTTCTTTTTCTTCAGAAAAAGAAGACCTTTCCTTCCCTACTCTCGAGCCGTCTCCTTGGCCGGGCTGCGCGAAAGCGAGCGGATATCGGGGCGCGGACGGCCAGAGGCCAGGCCGATCTCCCGGTCCTGGGCCTCGATGATCCCGCGCGCCGGCTCATCGCCGTCCAGGCCGGTCAGCGCGGTGGCGGGAACGCGGCGGTTGGAACTGCGGGTGCCATCGACATAAGCCACGTCGAAAGCGATGAAAGTGGTCTCGATCCGGCGCCTAGGGGGTGCCATTGGAGGTTTCTCCCGCCTGTTTCTCGCCATCCGGCGATGCTGCGGGTTCGTCCTCGGCAGAGATGCCGTTGCGCCGGCGCATAAGCTCGGCTTCCTGCTCGCGCAGCTTGGCCTCTTTCTTCGCCGCCTTGGCGCGATCGCGCTCCATGCGCTGCTGGTTGTAGTTGACCTTGAATGCCATGGTCCTCATTGCCCCCAGCCAGGCCAAGGCGCAGCGGCGCCCGTCATGCCCGAGGTCCCTCGTTTGTGTCGGTTGGGCGTCCAGGCCGGCGATGCCGGCAAGGCGCCATCCAGCGACGGCCTAGCTGCGACGCAGTTGAGCTTCGTTGACCACCCGCTCATGGCTGTCGCGGGTATGCTTCAGCCGGTACTGGTAGTCGCTGCCCTCACGCGGCATCACGCGCGACACCGTGTAGGTGCCGGCCGGGACGTTGGCGTCGAGACGACCGGGGGAAAGCTCCACCCGGTCGCCCACGGCGAATTTGCGGGGTGGCGCAGCCATTGCCCGCGCGCCGCTCAGCTCGCCTTCAGGTTCACCGCCGAGGTCTTGCCCTGCTGGCCGCGCTCGATCTCGTAGCCGACCTTCTGGCCTTCCTTCAGCGTGATGCCCGCGCGCTCCACCGCCGAGATGTGCACGAAGACGTCCTTCGAGCCATCGTCAGGCTGGATGAAGCCGTAGCCTTTGGTGGTGTTGAACCACTTTACCGTACCAGTCGCCATCGCAAGTCTCCTAGATCCGGCGCCCCACACACATTGCGGGCCGGGATTGATTTTCGAAGCAGGGGGAGAACCGAATGCGAAGGCTGGGCATGCAGAAGGCGTTCAGCCCGGTACGAAAAGCGCCGAGGACGGATATATGGGGTACCCGCGCGCACAAATACAGCCCAATCGTCACGATTTCTTCCAGCCGCAAAAATCCGCCGCCGGGCCCGCCATGCTGAAAGGGCTGTAATCATTTGGTGAGGTCGCGTCGCCATAGTGCCACGCATTCGCCCAGGCCAGCGTGCTAATTTGAGATTTGAGGTTTCACCCGTGTCCTCCCGCCCCCTATTCGCCTCATTCCTTGCCGCCCGCCGGGGCGTGGCGTCGGTCGAGTATGCCGTCATCCTCGGCACCCTCGCCGCGGTCATCGTCGCCGCGTTCAGCGGACTGCTGGTCAAGATGATGGCGGTGATGGCCGGGCTTGCCATCTGATCCCATTGGCGGGGTTGCGGTTCCCTGCAAACAATGGCTGAAACATCGCCGGGACAACCCGAGCGAGGACGCCAGCGTGACCGATCCAGCACAATGATCGCCTCCGGCCTGATCGCCGTCGATTGGGGCACCACCAACCTGCGCGCCTATCGCCTGGATGCCCAGGGCCGCGTGCGCGACCATCTTGCCAGCGCCAACGGCATCACCCGCATCGCCCCCGGCGCCTTTCCCGCCACCCTGGCCGCGACAATCGGCCCATGGCTCGAGGATGGCGAACGCCGGGTGCTGCTCTGCGGCATGGTCGGCAGCCGCCAGGGCTGGGTCGAGGCCCCCTACCTGCCCTGCCCCGCCAGCCCCACCGACATCGCCGCCGCCCTGCTCGACATCCCCTTCGACCAGGCGCAGGTCAAGCTGATCCCCGGCCTGTCCGCCCGCGACCCCGCCGGCACGCCCGAGGTGATGCGCGGCGAGGAGACCAAGCTGACCGGGCTGATGGCAACGCTGGGCGGCAACGGCCTGGTCTGCATGCCCGGCAGCCACACCAAATGGGCCCGCCTCGCCGGCGGCGCGATCACCGGCTTTGCCACCTACTTCACTGGCGAAGCCTTCGCCGCCCTGCGCGACAACACCATCCTGGGCCGGATGATGGACAAGGAACGCACGGACCAGCAGGGCTTCCGGCGCGGCGTGGCGCGCTCCGGCGACCCAGGCCACCTGCTGCATCATCTGTTCGGCGTGCGCACCCTCGGCCTGTTCGGCGAACTCGCCGACACCGCCAGCGCCGGCTTCCTGTCCGGCCTGCTGATCGGCCACGAGGTGCGCGCGGCCATGCGCAATCAAGACTCCGTGCATCTGGTGGGCGACCCCACGCTGGTCGGGCTTTATGCCACGGCGATCGCGGCATGCGGCGGCACCGCCATCCCCCTGGACCTGGACGCCGCGGCCGCCGGATTGGCCCTGATCGGGAGCCAGGTGCCATGGAACTGACCCACCACCTCCGCGCCTGCGACCTCGTCGCGATCCTGCGCGGCGTAAAGCCCGATGAGGTCGTCGCCATCGGCGAGGTGCTGGCCGAGGCCGGCTTCGCCATCATCGAGGTGCCGCTGAACTCGCCCCAGCCATTCGACAGCATCCGCCGCCTCGCCGCCCGCTTCGGCCACCGCCTGCTGATCGGCGCCGGCACGGTGATGACGCCCGCCGAGGTCGCCGAGATCGCCGATGCCGGTGGCCGCCTGATCGTCCTGCCCCATGCCAGCGCGCCCGTGGTGCGCGCCGCCAAGGCCCGCGGCATGATCGCCATCCCCGGAATCTTCACCCCCACCGAAGCCTTCGCCATGCTGGAAGCCGGCGCCGACGGCCTCAAGCTGTTCCCCGCCGAAGCCGCAAGCCCCGCCGTACTCAAGGCGATGCGCGCTGTCCTGCCAGCAGGCACCGCGGTGCTGCCCGTCGGCGGCATCGACGCAGGCACCATCCCCGCCTGGCGCGCCGCGGGTGCCGCTGGCTTCGGCATCGGCTCGGCCATCTACAAGCCCGGCGACACCCCCGTCATCGTCGCAGAAAAGGCCCGCGCCCTGCGCGTTGTTTGAGTGCGCGTTGTCTGAGTGCGCGTTCGGCGTGCTGGCTTTGTGACAAAGCAAGTCAGGATGCACATGGAGACGGAGAGGCGGAGAGAAGAACAGGGCAGAGGCTTCCTTGCTTCTCCCCGTCTCTCCGTCTCCATGTGAACCCTTGCTTTTGTCGCCGCCAAACCGGCATTCCGGCCCTACGCGATCGCTCTGAACCCTTCCTGCCTCCCCCTTCGCACCGCGCCGAGGCCAACACACCCTTGCGCCCCAGCCGGCCCTGCGGCACCTCCGCTGCAAACCCGGAGGAACCGCCATGCCCGTCAACCTCGCCGACAGCCCGATCTTCGGCACGCTCTACGGCTCGGACGCCATGCGCGCGATCTTCGACGACATGGCCTATTGCCAGCGCATGCTGGACGTCGAGGCCGCCCTCGCCCGCGTCCAGGCCCGCCTCGGCATCATCCCCGCCGAAGCCGCCGCCGCCATCACCGCCGCCGCCCGCGTCGAAAACCTGGACATCGCCGCGATGGCCGCCAGCGTCGCCAATGTCGGCTATCCCGTGGTCGGCCTGGTCGCCGGCCTCTCCGCGGCCGTTCATGCCCTTGGCGGCGAACATGCCGGCTGGACCCATTGGGGCGCCACCACCCAGGACATCATGGACTCCGCCACCAGCCTGCAGGTGCGCGACGGCCTGGCCCTGCTGCGCACCGACCTCCTCGCCGTGATCCAGGCCCTGGCCGCCCAGGCATCAACCCACCGAAACACCCTGATGGCCGGGCGCACCCACCTCCAACACGCCCTGCCCGTCACCTTCGGGCTCAAGCTGGCCACCTGGCTCGCCCCGCTGGTCGCCCATGTCGAACGCCTGGACCAACTGGCGCCGCGCGCCTGCCTGGTCCAGTTCGGCGGCGCCGCCGGCACGCTGGCCTCCCTGGGCGACCAGGGCCTGGCGGTGATGGAGGGCCTCGGCGCCGAACTCAGCCTCGCCGTGCCGGACGCCCCCTGGCATGTCGGCCGCGACGGCCTGGCCGAGGCGGTCGGCTTCCTCGGCCTGCTCTGCGGCAGCCTGTCCAAGATCGCCACCGACGTGATCCTCCTGGCCCAGAACGAAGTCGCCGAGCTGACCGAACGCTATGTCCACGGCCGCGGCCAAAGCTCGACCATGCCGCAGAAGCGCAACCCGATCGCCAGCGAATACATCCTGGCCAGCGCCCGCGCCGCCCAGGCCCTGGTGCCGCTGATGCAGGGCGCCATGGCCCAGGACCACGAACGCGCCACTGGCCCCTGGCAGGCCGAGCCGCTGGCCATTGGACAGGCCTTCGTCCTCGCCCACGGCGCCCTGCGCCACGCCCGCGCCATCGCCGAGGGCATGGTCGTGGACACCGCCCGCATGCGCGCCAACCTGGACCTGACCGGCGGGCTGATCGTCGCCGAGGCGGTGATGATGGGCCTGGCCCCGCTGCTGGGCCGCGAGGCGGCGCATCACGTGGTCAAGCACGCCTGCGACCGCGCCCTGGCCGAAGGGATCACCCTGGCCGCCGCACTGGGCCGAGAATCGGCGGTGACGGCCCGGCTGGACGCCGGCGCGATCGAACGGCTGGTGGACCCGGCATTGTACCTTGGCAGCAGCGCGGTCTTCATCGATCGCGTGCTCGCCCGGGCTGGCCGAATCTAAGCAAGAGAAGCGTTGCCTTCGGCGCGCCGAGTCATCTAATCTAATTCGGGATGCGTTAGATAATCATACGTGAACCAATCGTAATGCGCCGAAGCAAACCGGTGCGCGAAACAGGGAGGCTAGACAATGACTAGTAATATTCTATCTCCGAAGGCTGCGACGCGCCGCAAGGTGCTGAAATACGGCGCCGCCGCCTCGGCCCTGCCGTGGGTCCACATCCGCACCGCGGGTGCGGCTGGCGTGATCTCGTTCTTCACCTGGGACCATTGGGTGCCCGCCGGCAACGTCGAACTGCGCCGTCAGATCGCCGTCTTCGCCAACCAGACCAAGGCCGAAGTGAAGGCCGACTTCATCACCTCCCAGGGCAACCAAACCCTGTTGACGGTGAACGCCGAAGCCCAGGCCAAGACCGGCCACGACGTCATCCACGGCTTCAACTTCATGATGCTCGACCAGGCCCACCTGCTGGAGCCGGTCGACGACGTCGTCACCCGCCTTCAGGCGCAGAACGGCGTGGCTGACCCGGTCGCGACCTATCTCGGCAAGAGCAAGGGCAAGTGGATCGCCGTGCCGTCAAGCTGGGGTGGCCAGAACAAGGGCCCGGCCGGCCGCATCAGCATCATGAAGGAAGCCGCCGGCATCGACCTGATGAAGATGTATCCGGCGGCCAATGTGCCGGAGACGCCGGAAGCCAAGGCCTGGACCTACGAGGCCATGCTGAAGGCCGCCGAAGCCTGCCACAAGGCCGGCAAGCCGTTCGGCATCGGCCTGGGCACCACCGGCGACAACGTGGACACCGCTGGTGCCATCCTCGCCGCCTATGGCGCCGAGATGGTCGACAAGGACGGCAAGATCCAGATGAAGTCGGACGCCATGCGCCAGGCCCTGGAATACGCGCAGAAGCTGGTGAAGTTCCTGCCGGCCGACGCCCAGAGCTGGGACGATGCCTCCAACAACCGCGCCTTGATCTCCGGCCAGAGTGCGATGATCTGGAACCCGCCCTCGGCCTGGGCCGTGGCGGTCCGCGATGCCCCCGCGATCGCCGCCGACACCTGGCACTTCCCCGCGCCCTCCGGCCCCAAGGGCCGCTACATCCCGCACGTCTCGACATTCTGGGCGGTCTGGCAGTTCGCCAAGAACAAGAGCGGCGGCAAGGACCTGATCGAGTTCCTGATGCAGCCGGAGAACGTGGCCACGCGAAGCACCGCCGTGCTGGGCTACGACCTGCCGCCATACCAGAAGATGGCCGACGCCGATGTGTGGGACAAGATCGGCCCGCCCACTGGCACGGTCTACAACTACCCGGTACGCAAGCAGCACAACGCGATCGAGCACATCGCGCATTATCCGGCCCCGCCGGAAATCGCCGTGCAGATCGCCACCCGCGGCACCGCACCGACGATGTTCGCCAAGCTCAAGTCTGGCGAATCGATCCCGCAGGTGATCACCTGGGCCACGCGCGAACTCGAAGGCTTCCTCTGACGCCAACAAATCGGCAGCTGTCGCGGGGTAACTCACGCCAGCTGCCGGACTTGGCGCGTTGCGCACGATGCGGTGATGTGCGAGAGATTACTTCGATTAGAACGCGCAGAAGTGAATTTGCGCAACGACGAATTGGCCGATAGCCGAATGTCACAGGGAGACTTGATAACGTGACCAAGAACATTCTGTCCCCGCGCGCGGCAACGCGCCGTAAGGTTCTGAAGTATGGTGCGGCCGCCTCGGCGCTGCCGTGGGTGCATATCCGCACCGCCGGCGCCGCTGGCACCGTGTCGATCTTCTTCTGGGATCATTGGGTTCCCGCCGGCAATGTCGAGATCCGCAAGCAGGTCGCAGTCTTCGCCGACAAGACCAAGACCGAGGTGAAGGCCGACTTCATCACCTCGCAAGGCGGTCAGACCATGCTGACCATCAACGCCGAGGCCCAGGCGCGCCGCGGCCATGACATCATCACCATCTCCAACTGGAACGTCCAGGA
>CAXNGD010000135.1:0-6923 GCA_964201575.1 Acetobacterales bacterium
CGATGGTGGCATCAGAAAGCCGGTCTCGCGGTCAATCAGACGGAAATTGCCCATCCAGCAGATATCCAAACAGCAAAAACGGCGAACCGATGCAACAATTCTACCGACTGCTTCCGCGTCGCGTTAAGTCCGACAGGCTGCTAGCCCGCCACTGTCGTGCGCACCGTCCGCCGCCGCTCCCCGCTGGCCGCAAACGGCGTCGCCCGGTGCATCACCGCCCGGTTGTCCCACACCAGCACATCGCCTGAAGCCCAGCGATGCGAATAAACAAACCCCGCCTGCCCGGCAAACGCCACCAACCGCTCGATCAACCCGCGGCTCTCCGCCTCCTCCATCCCCTCGACCGCCCGCGCATGTGCCCCCAGATACAGCGCCGGCCCATGCGGGCTCTCCTCGCGCACCACGGGTTGGCGCACCGGCGGATGATCGGCCGCCTCGGCCTCGGTCACCAGCGACGGGTCCACGCGCCGGCGCGACCAGGCGAAATCATGCACCGCCACCAACGGCCGTAACCGCACCTACTCGGCCGGATCCAGCGCCGCGAAGGCCGCCCGCATGGTGGCGAATTCGGTGTTGTCGCCGCTGGACGGAATTTCCCTGGCCGACAGGATCGAGATCCGCGCCGGCACCGGCTTGAAGCTGCTGTCGTGATGCCAGGCCTGGTTGGCCCGCCCCTTCAACACCTGGCGCGCGCTCGGTGCCGCGATGCTGCCATCCGCGGCCACATTGGTCAGCACGATCACTTTGCTGCCCGCCCCATCGGCGCCGGCCCGGGTCGCTTCCAACGCCCCGAACCCCTCGCCGAATGCAATCTGCGCATCGTCGGTGATGTCCTGGCCCGAGATGACCAGCACCTGATGCCGGTCCAACGCCGCCCGCAGCGCCGCGGCGTCGGCCGGGCTGATCCCCGAGCCGATATCCACTCCGCCAACCCGCGCGCCCAGCAAAGGTGCGACCGGTGTGACAGACAGCATCAGCGCAGACCGCCGGAATTCAGACACTGAACGCCTTGGCGAGGTCCTCCAGCACCTTCTCCTCGACATCGGAAATCCGCATCCCGATCCCCAGGAAACCGCCCGCCGCCAGCGCAACCGCCCGCGCCCGGTCCATGATCGGCCCCTGCAAAGCGCGCCGCCCGGAATGGTCCATCCCGTCGGTCATCGCGGCGATATAGCCCTTCCACGACGAAACCAGCGCAGCCGGCGGCGCCGCCTCCAGCCACTTCTCCAGCATCGCATAGCCCAACGCCCCCGGCTTCAGCCCGGACTCGCCCGCCGCTCGCAGAACCGCCGCGCGCTCCTTGCTGTCGATGCTGCCATCGGCCCACGCCACCGCCACCAGCGGCACCAGCGCAATCGCCGCCAGCGTCTCGGGCGACATATCCAGCTTGATCAGCGAATCGAGCACCGCGGCATCGGTGATGCCCGAGGCCGCGGCATAGGCCTCCTTGCGCGCGCGGATCTCGGCCGGCTCGGCCAGCCGCTGGCGCAACACCGCGTCCTGCTTGGCAAAGAACGCCTCTTCCAGGGCCCGGCGGCGGTCGTCGAGGGCTTCGTGGCTCATGTTCTGCTCCGGTTCTGGTGCGGCCCCGCGACCATCGGCCACGGGACGCTTGAAGTTCGCCAGGTACATAGCCGCGCGCACGCCAGAATCCAATCCAAGCCGGCGAATTATCAATTCTTTCATCTGCGGCCCGCATCGTCGGCCGGCGTAGCAAGGATGCGCCAAAATGGACCACGCAGCCGACACCGGGTTTTCCTCCACCGCCTACTGGCAGCAGCGCTACCGTGCCGGTGGCCATTCCGGCGCCGGCTCATATGGCCGTCTGGCGGCATTCAAGGCCGATTTCCTCAACGCCCTGATCCAGGATAACGGCATCGCCTCGGCCATCGAATTCGGCTGCGGCGACGGCAACCAGCTCGCCCTGCTCGACATCGCCGACTATGCCGGCCTCGATGTCGCCCCCGCCGCCATCGCGCGCTGCCGTGACCGTTTCGCCGGCCAGCCGGGCCGCCAGTTCCGCCTGATGCAGGACCGCGAAGGACTGGTCGCGGCCGAACTCACCCTATCGCTCGACGTCGTCTACCACTTGGTCGAGGACGACGTCTTCGCTGACTACATGGAGACCCTGTTCGCCTACGCCTGGCGCTTTGTGGTGATCTACGCCAGCGACCTCGACGCCGAATGGTCGGCCCAACACGTGCGCCACCGCCAGTTCACCCGACACGTCGACCAGCATTTCCCCGACTGGCAACTCGCCGCCGTGACCCCGAACATCTACAAATTCGACTTCGACCGCCCGAACGATACGTCGTTCGCCGCCTTCCACGTCTATCGACAGGCGCACGAGCCCTGCCGGATCATGATGCCGGCGGGGGTAGTTTGAGGAGAGGGAAGAAAGGCCAGGGCGCTGCCGTCGCGGCGCGAAGCCGCGCCACGGAGGACCCGCTGAGGCCGGCGGCGCCAAACCCTATTCTTTCAGCGCCTTCGAGAGAGGGGGGCATCGAGGCCGTTATCAAGACCTCGATGCCCCCCTTTCTCGAAGGCGCTTCATGGTTGAGGGTCCAGGGACCTCGGGTCCATGGTGGGGTCTGGGGCAAAGCCCCAGCCTTGCTTGCTCTCCCCTAGCCCGCCCCCGCCGGGTCCCAACCCCCACCCAGCGCCCGATACAACTGCACCAGGTTGAGCGACACCGCCGTCGTGCTGTCGGCCAGATCTTGCTCGGCCGCCAGCAGGATGCGCTGCGCCGTCAGTACCTGAAGGAAATCCGCCACCCCCTGCTCATAGCGCAACCGCGCCAGCCCCAGCGCGCGCCACGACTCGGCCACCGCCTGCTGAACCCGGTCGCGCCGCCGCTGTTCGGTGCCATAGGCGGTCAGCGCGTTGTCCACCTCATGCAGCGCGTTCAGCACCGTGCGCTGGTAGGTGAACGCCGCCTCCTGCTGCTGCGCCTCGCGCAGTTCCAGCGTCCGGCGCAGCCGCCCGCCCTCGAAGATCGGCACCGAGATCGAAGGCCCGTAGGCATAGGTATGCGCCGCCCATTGGCTCAGATTCTGCACCTGCAGGGCCTGGAGCGCACCGCTGCCGGACAACGTCACCCGTGGGAAGAAATCGGCCTTGGCCACGCCGATCACCGCGGTCGCCACATGCAGGTTGGCCTCGGCCATGCGGATATCCGGCCGCCGGCGGGTCAACTCGCCAGGCACCCCCACCGGCACCCGCGGCGGCACCGGCGGCACCGCCCGGGGTGCTGCCAGCGCGGCCAGTCGCGCGCCGGGCTGTTCGCCCAGCAACAGCGAGATCGCATTGACCAGCCGGCTTTGCTGTTCCTCCAGCGTCGGCAACTGCGCCTCCACGGTCGCCACCTGCGCCGAGGCATTGGCCACATCGAGATCGGTGGTCAGCCCGCCCGCCGCGCGATCGCGCGTCAGCGCCTGGTTCTGCCGCGCGATATCCAGGTTCTGGCGGAAGATCCCGATCTTGCGCTGCACCCCGCGCAGCGTGACATAGCTGCGCGCCAGCTCCGCCGACGCCGCCACCATCAGGTCGCGCTTGGCCTCCTCTGTGGCCGTCACCTGCGCCTCGGACGCCTCCACCAGCCGCGCCACGCGGCCCCACAAGTCGATCTCCCAGGACAGGTCGAGCCCGAACTGGAACACATCATAGGGATCGCGGATGCGCGAATTCGGCTGCGCCGTCCGCCCGCCCAACCCATTGGCCTGCACGCCGGGATTGGCTGTGCCGCTGCTGGTGATCGACGTCACGCCGCGCCTGCTCTGCTGCTGGCGGGTA
Organism: Acetobacterales bacterium; assembly: GCA_964201575.1. GTDB lineage: Bacteria > Pseudomonadota > Alphaproteobacteria > Acetobacterales > Acetobacteraceae > CAMDGX01. The sequence continues at coordinate 3,793 of CAXNGD010000135.1, forward strand.
TACGAGGCGTTGGCGTTGACCCCGGGTGTGATCGCCGCCTCGGTGACGCCAAGCTGCGCGCGCGCCTGCGCCAGCCGGAAATCCGCCGTCCGCAGGTCCAGATTGGCGGTGGCCAGCTGCGCCTGCATCTCGTCCAGCAGTGGATCCTTGAGCACCTTCCACCAGGCATGGTCGAACGGCTCGGCCACCGGCACGCTGACCGTGGCCGCCGGGGGCGCCGCGGGCGTGGTGGCAAACCAGCTCGCCGGCTTGAACCAGGCCTCGGGCCGTTCGAAATCCGGCCCCATCTTGGTGCACCCGGCCAGCAACGGCAGCACTGCTGCCATCGCCACATATCGCTTCATCGCCACCAGCCCAACTCCCAGCAAATCCGCAATCCCACAACCTAGAGCCCGGCCCCGCGCGGTCAACGCGGCCGCACCGGCCCTCAGCCCTGCATCACTTGGGCCAACACCTCGCCCGCCCGCGCACAGGCTGCCGCGTCGACATCCAGATGCGTTGTCGCCCGGACCGTGCGCGCGGCAAACGCACTGACCAGCACCCCGCGCGCCTTCGCCCGCGCCACCACCGTCGCCGCATCCGGCGCCCCCGGCCCAGTGCGGAAGATCACGATATTGCTCTGTACCGTGCCCAGGTCGATCTCCACCCCCGGCGCCTGCGCGATCCGTGCCGCCATCAGCCGCGCATTGGCATGATCCTCGCCCAACCGCCCGAGAGTATGCGCCAACGCATACACCCCCGCCGCCGCCACAATCCCCGACTGCCGCATCGCGCCGCCGAACATCCGCCGCTGCCGCACCGCAGCCTGGATCAGCTCGCGCGACCCCGCCAGCAACGAAACCACCGGATACCCCAACCCCTTCGACAGCGCCACCCCCACCAGATCAAACGGCGCCGCCAACTCCGCCAGGCTCCGCCCAGACGCCGCCGCCGCATTGAACAGCCGCGCCCCGTCCAGATAACTCCGAACCCCCACCCTCCGCGCCGCCTCGCACACCGCCACAACCTCGGCCTGATCCCAAACCAGCCCACCGCCGCGATTATGCGTATTCTCGATCACCACCAGCCCCGTCGGCAGCTGCACCACATGCCCATGCGGCCGATACGCCGCCATGAAATCCGCAACGCCAAACAACCCACCAGCACCGACAACCCGAAACTGCACCCCCGAATTCGCCGCCGCCGCCCTAGTCTCATGCCACTCCACATGCGACTCCAGCCCCAGGATCACATCATCCCCCGGCCGCGTCAGCAGCTTCAGCGCAATCTGGTTGGCCATCGTCCCGGACGCGACAAACAGCGCCGCCTCCCGGCCCAACAACCCCGCCACCTGCGCCTGCAATGCGTTGGTCGAGGGACACTCGCCATACTGGTCGTCCCCAACCTCCGCCGAGGCCATCGCCGCCCGCTTCCCGCGCTCGGGCGGGTCACGGTATCCGAACGCAAATCGATCATGTCCATGAGAATCACCTTGCCACGCCACGCCGAGATTGCACCATCCCCGCGATCCCGCTGATATGCCGCAAACGGAGCCCCAGCATGTCGGACGACCTCATCCGCCTCACCGCCACCCAAGCCGTCGCCCGCCTGCGCGCCGGCGACATCTCGCCCCTCGACCTGATCGACGCCGCCGAAGCCCGCATCGCCGCCGTCGACGGCCCGGTCAACGCACTCCCCACCCTCTGCCTGGACCGCGCCCGAACCCACGCCCGCGCCCTCATGGCCGGCAAACGCCGTGAAGCCGAGCACGAACCCGGCTGGCTCGCCGGCCTGCCCGTCGTCATCAAGGACCTCGCCGACGTCGCCGGCGTCCGCACCACCGACGGCTCGCCCATCTTCGCCAACCACATCCCCGCCAAATCCCACCCCCTCGTCGAACGCATCGAGCGAAAAGGCGGCATCGTCATCGCCAAATCCAACACCCCCGAATTCGGCGCGGGGGGAAACACCTACAACGAAGTCTTCGGCCGCACCCGCAACCCCTGGAACACCTCCCTCACCTGTGGCGGCTCAACCGGCGGCGGCGCGGTCGCCCTGGCCACCGGCACCGCCTGGCTCGCCCACGGCTCGGACCACGGCGGCTCCCTGCGCGGCCCCGCCACCCTCACCTCCGTCGTCGGCATGCGCCCCTCCCCCGGCCGCGTCACCCGCGGCACCAGCAACAACCTCTGGTCCCCCCTCTCGGTCCAAGGCCCGATGGCCCGAACCATCCCGGACCTCGCCCTCTTCCTCGACACCATGGCCGGCCACTGCCCGTACGACCCGCAAACCTTCGACGCCCCCGCCGAATCCTTCTCGACCGCCGTCGCCAAATCCCGCCGCCCCCTGCGCATCGCTTTCACCGCCAATTACGGCGGCCGCGTCCCCGTCGACGCGGAAACCCGCGACATCTGCACCCGCGAAGTCCGCAAATTCGAAGCCCTCGGCTGCATCGTCGACGAAGCCTTCCCGACATCGGCCCCGCCGAAGAGGTCTTCCTCGCCCTGCGCTCCCAGCACTTCGTCACCGACCGCGAACTCCAACTCCAAACCCACCGCGACCAACTGAAACCCGACATCATCTGGAACACCGAACAAGGCCTCCAGGGCACCCCCAGCAAGATCGCCTGGGCCGACCGCGAACGCGCCGCCCTCTACCGCCGCTTCGCCGAATTCTTCCAATCCTGGGACATCCTCGTCACCCCCGGCGCCCCCTCCCCCGCCTGGGACGTCATGCTCCGCGCGCGCGACACCATCGACGGCGCCAAACTCACCAACTACATCGCCGGCTCCCTGCTCACCTCCGCCATCACCCTCACCTCCTGCCCCGCCGTCTCGCTGCCCTGCGGCTTCGACCGCTTCGGCCGCCCCATCGGCCTGCAAATCATCGCCCCCGCCCACGGCGAAGCCCGCGCCCTAGCCGCCGCCGCCCAGTTCGAACAACTCTCCGGCCTCGACCGGCTCCTGCCCATCGATCCCCGCCCCGGCACCGTTCCGGTCGAGTAAGATGAAAGAAAGAGATTCTTCTTTTTGTGAACAAAAAGAAGCAAAAAAACCTTGCTCTGAGCAAAGCGAAGGATCCACGCTTTCGCCCGCCGCCAGGCCTTTTGCCCAACGCCATCGGATAAAGTTTTTTTGCTTCTTTTTGTTCAC
>CAXNGD010000136.1:0-6885 GCA_964201575.1 Acetobacterales bacterium
GACATGGTGGCCGCCAGCCTCAACGACCGCCCCAGGAAAACGCTCGACTACGCCACTCCAGGCGAGCAGTTTGCCAGCCTTCTCGCTGCCGCAGCCGCGGCAGGAAACACGCCCCCCGGCGACGTTCGCTCCCAAACTTGAATCCGCCGAACAAAAAGAAGCAAAAAAACTTTATCCGTTTGCTTGTGTCGATGCCGAGGCTATGCGGTTGGTCGTTGTGCCGGATGCCAATGGATGAAGTTTTTTTGCTTCTTTTTGTTCACAAAAAGAAGTCTTGCTTACCACCTTCTCGCATGATCCATCGCGTGTAGTTGGTCCTGTAGCTCCCGGGTTGAGCGCGCGGTGGCTTCGCCTTCGGTGACGTCGGCGGTTGGGACCGGGGTGTGGGCGTCCTGGGGGGCGTAGCCGATGGTTTGGCGGGTGGTTTCGATATCCCAGCGCATGCCGGGGTTGTTGCTCATCAGGTTGAGCACGGCGAAGGGGATGTTCTCGGCGATGACGGCGCGTTCCATGGCTTGGCATAGGTCGCGGTTGGAGAGCCACATCTGTTGGCCCCAGAGGCCCCAGCCCATGTGCGGGCCCGGGAGGTTGTCCCCGGTCTGGCAGTAGCCGATGCGGAAGCTGATGGAGGAGACGCCGCGGTGTTCGGCGAAGGCGCGGCCGATGCGTTCGCCGATCAGCTTGGAGACGCCGTAGGGGTTGACCGGGGCGGGTTCGTGCGAAGTGGTGAGTGGGAAATCGGCGAAGCGGTGGCCGGCCATGGTCCAGTTGGAGCTGGCGAAAATCACGCGCTTCGCGCCGTGGCGAGCGGCGGCTTCGTAGACGTTTTGGGTGAGGTCGATGTTGAGGCGCTGGACCGAGGCCCAAGAGGCAGAGGGGCTGGGGTCGCCGGCGAAGTGGATGATGGCGTCGGCGTTGGCGGCATGTTTGGCCCAGGAGTCGTCGTAGATGGCGAGATCGGCCTCGGTGATGGCGGGGTTGCCGCCGGCGGTGCGGTCGAGCAGGCGGGTGGTCCAGCCGAGGCTGGTGAAATGAGCGTTGATCTTGGTGCCGAGGTTGCCGCTTGCGCCGGTGATCAGGATGGTTTTGGTCATGGGTGGCCCTTGGGTTCAGGGGAGGAAGATTCTTCTTTTTCTGGAGAAAAAGAAGCAAAAAGACTCTGATTCAATAGAAAAAAAGCGTGGATCCTTCACTTCGCTCAGGACTGAAGGTTTTTCGGTTCTTTTATTCAAAAAAGAACTGCTACCTTTCTATGACTTAAGGTCAATGAATGCATCGATGCCGAGGGTGGCACGCCAGGATTCGGTTTCCTCGGCCTTGGCGGGTTCCAGCGGGATGCCGGTGGCGTCGGCGATGCGGGTGATGCCGTTGAAGCCGGCGACGACGGCGGCGGCGTCGATCATCGCGGCCTCGCCGAGGGCGGCGACGACGGCGGAGCGGGATTGGGCCAGGCTATCGTCGTTGGCGAGGATGGCTTCGGCGAAGTTGGACAGGATTCCGCCTGCGGGGATGCCGCTGGTGGGGTCGCCGTTCATGGCTGCCTGGAGGTCATAGGAACCGCCGGTCGTCTGGCCGCTCGCACGGAGCAGGCTGAGATGACTGGTGGTTCAATAGATACACTGGTTCAGGGCGGCGGTGCGGGCGGCGAGCATTTCGATCTGGGCGTGGGAGATGGCGCGGAATTCGCGGGTGAAGTCGCGCATTTCGGCGGAGCGGAGATACATCGGCTCGAACATGTCCCACCAGGCGATCATGGCCTCGGGACCCAGGCTGAGGGCGTGGTGGATGTGGCCGCGGCCGCGTTCGGGCGGGCCCGGGAGGGTCCGGTAGAGGTCCGGGGTGGGGGGTGCCCAGTCCTGGGGGAAGAGGACGGGCATCCAGGCGAGGCCGGGTTTTGTGCCGGGGGGTGGGGTGCGGGTGGGCAGGCCGGGCATGGGGAGCGGGAGGTCGAGTGCCGCGAGGCCGATGCCTTCGCGAAAACTGTCGATGGCGACGGTGATGGCGACGATGGCTACGAGTTCGACGTAGTGGCCTTCGGTTAAGTCGGGGCCGATCAGGCGGCGGTACCAGGTTTCGCCGAGGCGGCCGGAATCGGTGCGGATGCGATGGATGGCCTCGATCGCTGGGGCGGGGAGGGTGGAGATGGTATCGTGGGTGCCGAGGACGGCGGCGGGGATGGCGGCCTGTTTGCGGGCGCGGCAGAGGGCGCATGTGGCGGCGTGGCGGGTTTTGGCGACGATGGCGACGCGTTCTTCGCCGGTCCACCAGACGCCGGGGCGGCCGAGCCAGGCCCAGGCGGTGGCTTGGGCGGCGAGAAGTTCGGGGCGGGTGGTCATGTGTCGAGTATGGCGTTGGCGGTGCGCAGGGCGTGGCCGAGTTTGTTGGCGGCGCGTCGGGCGCTGACGCTGTGCAGGTGGGCGGCGTCGGATCCGCGGGCGGTGGCGGCGAGGTCGCGCAGGGGTTGCAGGACCGCCCAGTCCGGGACGGGCAGGGCGGGGTCGTGGGTGAAGCGGTCGCTGGTGGCGTAGTCGACGGGGATCAGGGCGCGGGAGAGTGCCATCAGGGCGGCGTCGGTGCGGGCGGTCGCGGCGCGGCTGTGCAGCGTGTCGGCGGCGGCTTGGAGCGGCGCGAGGTCGAAGCGGTCGCCGAGGGAGGCGGCCAGGGTGGCGAGTTCCTCGCGCAGGGTGTGGGCCTGGGCTGCGAAGTCGAGGGGCAGGATGGGGTCGGTGAGGAGTTTGGTGACGGTGTGGACGAAGACCTTGGTGTCCCGCACGAGGTTGGCTTCGTCGACCTTGTCGATCAGGTCTTCGGGGGTGTGCCACCACCAGCCGAGGGCGTTGCGCAGCTTGAGCTTGGTGGGCGGTTGTTCGGAGAGGCCGCCGAACATCGAGGGGATGCCGAGGCCGGGGAGGCTGTCGTCGCTGGAGCGGTTCTTGCGCTTGCCGCTGTATTGGTGGCCGGTCTGTTCGGTGATGGCTTCGGCGGCGAGGGCGTGCAGCGGGGCCATGGCGGCGGCGTGGGCGAGTTCGGTGGCGCCGGTGCCGCCGGTGGAATCGACGTTCACGTGGGCGGCGCAGAGGCGGTCGAATTCGTCCCAGTGGTTGTCGACATACCAGGTGGAGCCGGAGTAGCGGCCGTGGCTGTGGCCGGACCAGAAGCAGATGCGCAGGTTGCGCTTCCAGTCGGCGCGTTGGGTGGCGGCGAGGCGGGCCGTTTCGAGCATGGTGGCGTTGGCGCTGCCGTTGTCCATGACGCCGTAAAACCAGGTGTCATGATGGCCGCTGAACAGGATGAAGGGGGCGTCGGGGTTCGGGGCGTTGAGGGTGGCTTCGAGGATGGGGGTTTTGCGCCAGCTGGTGTCGACCTCGGCGTGCAGGGTGACGCGGGGTTTTTCGCCGGCGGCGAGGCGGTCGCGGATGGCGCTGCCGTCGGCGTTGGAGATGGTGCAGGCGACGGTGGCGGGGAGCTGGGACACGGTGTGCGGGTCCGGATTGCCCCAGACCGGGGAGATGCACATTTCGTGCAGGTGGTGGTGCGGGCTGATGTGGAGCTGGCCGGCCGCACCGCCGGCGCGGGCGAGGGCGGCGACGACGGGGGTGGCGATGCCTTCGGCGAGGACGATCTTGCCGCGGACGTCCTTGGCCTCGAAATCGGCGGCGGTGCCGTCGCCGACATAGATGAGGTCGGCGGTGAGGCCGGTGGCGGGGGAGGGGCGGCCCATCGAGTGGGTGATGGCGGTGAGGGTGGTGCCGTCGGCTTCGACGCGGGCTTTGCCGGGCAGGCTGATATAGGCGTCGTGCAGGATGACGCGGGTGGTGTAGCCGTATTCGTCGAGGCGGGCCTGGACGTAGCGCAGGCTTTCGGCTTCGTCCGGGGTGCCGGAGAGTTTCACCCAGCGGGCAAAGGCGCGGCAGTGGTCCATCAGCAGGAGGCGGGAGGTTTGCGCAGCGAGGGCGGAGAGGGGCAGGTCGGTCATCGCGGTGGCTCCTTCGGCGGCGTCCGCGGGGAGCGTAGTGCCGGTGGGGGCGGGCGGCTAGGGGTGGTGGCCGAGGGCCGGGCAGCTTAGGCTTCGCCGTCTTTTGCAGCACGGAGCCGACCATGAGCGAACCAGTTTCCAACCAGCCGGCGCTGGATGCCGACGAGATCCTGGCCGGGATTCGCGAATGGGTGGAGATCGAGAGCCCGACTACCGATGCCGCGGCGGTGAACCGGATGGTGGACAAGGTTCAGGCCGACTATGCGGCGATCGGGGTGCGGATGGAACGCATTCCCGGGCGGGACGGGTTTGGCGATCATCTGCTGGTGACCTCGCCCTGGGGCGGGGATGGGCCGGGGATCCTGGTGCTGAGCCATCTCGACACCGTGCGTGACATGGGCACGCTGGCGACCAGGCTGCCGTTTCGGGTGGAGGGCGATGTCGCCTATGGGCCTGGTATCTATGACATGAAGGGGGGCGCGCATCTGGCGTTTGCGGCGATGCGGCATCTGGCGCGGCTGGGGCGCGAGACGAAATTGCCGATACGGCATCTGTGTGTTTCCGAGGAGGAGGTTGGCAGCCCAACCTCGCGGGAGTTCATCGAGCGCGAGGCGCGACGGGCGCGCTATGTGCTGGTGACCGAGCCGGCGCGGGAGGGCGGGAAGATCGTGACGGCGCGCAAGGGCACGGCGCGGTTCGACCTGCATATCAAGGGGCGAGCGGCGCATTCCGGGGCGCGGCATGAGGATGGGCGCAGTGCGATCAAGGAGCTGGCGCGGCAAATTCTCGACCTGGAGGCGATGACCGACTATTCCACTGGCGTGACGGTCAATGTCGGCGTGGTGTCTGGTGGCACGCGGGCGAATGTGGTGGCCGAGGAGGCGCATGCGGCGGTTGATATGCGGGTGCCGAACCCAGAGGTTGGCGATGCCGCGGTGGCGCGGGTGCTGGCGCTGAAGGCGTATGATCCCGACGTCACGCTGACGGTGACTGGGGGTTTGAACCGGCCGGGCTATGAGAAGGGGGCGGCGATCGAGGGGCTGTTCCAGCACGCCAAGCGGATTGCGGCGGGGATCGGGTTCGAGCTGCTGGACCTCAAGACCGGGGGCGGCAGCGATGGGAACTTCACCGCGGCGATCGCGCCGACGCTGGATGGGCTGGGGGTGGATGGCAAGGGCGGGCACACCGATTACGAGCAGCTCTATGTGTCGTCGCTGGTGCCGCGGGCGAAGTTGATGCTGGGGTTGTTCGAGGAATTGTCGTGAGCCGGGATGGGGCGATCGCCGCCGCCCATGCGATCTGGGATGGCGGTGCGTATCTGGATCGGCTGCGGGCGTTGGTGGCCGTGCCGACCGAAAGCCAGATGGCGGAGCGGGTGGGCGATCTGCAGCGCTATTGCAACGATGTGCTGGGGCCAATGGTGCGCGGCATCGGGTTCGAGACGGTGGTGCTGGACAATCCGCTGGCCGGGCGCGGGCCGGTGATGGTGGCCAGCCGGATCGAGGACCCGGCGCTGCCGACGGTGCTGGTGTATGGGCATGGCGATGTGGTGCGCGGGGAGCCGAAACGGTGGCGGCCGGGGCTGGATCCCTGGGCGGTGACGGTGGAGGGCGACCGGGTTTATGGGCGCGGGGTGGTGGACAACAAGGGCCAGCACCTGATTGCCATCGAGGCGCTACGGGCGGTGATCGCGGCGCGCGGGCGGCTGGGGTTCAATGCCAAGGTGCTGGTGGAGACGGGCGAGGAGGTGGGCTCGCCGGGGATTCGCGACTTCCTGGTGCGGCATCGCGAGTTGTGCGCGGCGGATGTGTTCATCGGGTTGGATGGGCCGCGGCAGACGACGTTCATGCCCGAGGTGAAGCTGGGCGCGCGCGGCGGGGTGGCGTTCGACCTGGTGTGCGATCTGCGCGAGGGCAGCCATCACTCCGGGCATTGGGGCGGGGTTCTGGCTGATCCGGGCTTCATTCTTTCGCATGCGCTGGCGACGATCGTGTCGCCGCGCGGGGGGATCCTGGTGCCAGGCTGGCTGCCGCGGCATGTGCCGAATTCGGTGCGGCAGGCCTGTGCCGATATTGTGTTCGAGGACATGGCTGGGTTGCCGGAGGCCGATCCGAACTGGGGTGAGCCGGGGATGAGCAAGGCCGAGCGGATCTTTGCCTGGACCAGCGTGATCGTGCTGGCCAGCGTGACGGGTTCCCCGGATGCACCGGTGAATGCGGTGGCGGGGACGGCGCGGGCGCGGCTGCAGGTGCGACATACCGTGGATGTGGCGGCGGAGACGATCATCCCGGCGCTGCGGGCGCATCTTGCGGAGCAAGGGTTCGGTCAGGTCCGGGTGGACCCGGTGATGGAGCGCGATGCGTTTCCGGCCTCGCGCACCGATCCCGACGAGCCCTGGGTGAAGTGTGTTGTCGCGTCGCTGGCGGCGACGGCGGGGCGGGCGCCGAATGTGATCCCGAATTCGTCGGGGTCAAATCCGTCCCAGATATTCAGAGAGGAGTTGGGGACGCCGGTGATCTGGATCCCGCATTCCTATGCCGGGTGTCATCAGCATGGGCCGGATGAGCATGGACTGGGCTCGCTGTTTCGCGAGGGGCTGGGGCTGATGGCGGGGCTGTGGTGGGATGTCGGGGAGGGGAAGGCGCCGGTGTAGAAGGTAGGTCTCCTTTTTCTGAAGAAAAAGAAACAAAAAGACTTCATCCGATTTGATCGGGCATTCGCCTTGTTGGCTGAGCCAAAGTGGATAAGAGTTTTTTGGTTCGGCGGATTCAAGTTTGGGAGCGAACGTCGCCGGGGGGCGTGTTTCCTGCCGCGGCTGCGGCAGCGAGAAGACTGGCAAATTGCTCGCCTGGAGTGGCGTAGTCGAGCGTTTTCCTGGGGCGGTCGTTGAGGCTGGCGGCCACCATGTC
>CAXNGD010000137.1:0-6874 GCA_964201575.1 Acetobacterales bacterium
AGGGTGGATTTGCCGCAGCCGGATTCGCCGACGATGCCGAAGCAGCCGCCCTGGGGCACCGCGAACGACACGCCGTCGACGGCGCGGACCATGCGCGGTGCGGAGAACATGCCGGTGCTCTGGCGGAAGATCTTTTCGACGTTGCGCACTTCGATAGCGGGGGTCATGCGGCGATCCCCGCCGTCCAGCCGGCAGCGAGATGGCATTCGTAGCGGTGGCCGTCCAGCCGTTCCTGTTGCGGGACAGCGCCGGTAGCGCAAACCGGCATCGCCTGGCTGCATCTTTCGCGGAAGGCACAGCCCTGGAAGCCTGGGCCGATCTTCGGCACGGTGCCGGGAATGCTGCCGAGGGGATCGCCTCGTCGGACCTTGCCGGGGACCGGGACGCAGGCCAGCAGGCCATGGGTGTAGGGGTGGGTTGGCTGGCCGAATACTTCGGCGGCCGGCCCGCTTTCGACCACCCGGCCGGCATACATCACGCTGACCCGGTGGGCCATGCGCGCGACAATGCCGAGGTCGTGAGTGATGAGCAGGATGCCCAGGCCCAACTCGCCCTGCAGCTCCTGCAACAGGCGCAGGATCTGGGCCTGGACGGTGACGTCAAGCGCGGTGGTCGGCTCGTCGGCGATCAGCAGGCGGGGTTCGCACATCAGCGCCATGGCGATCATCACCCGCTGGCGCAGGCCGCCGGACAACTGGTGCGGATACTGCGCCAGGCGCATCCCCGGGGCGGTGATGCCGACCCGGCCGAGCAGGAATGCCGCCCGCTCGAGCGCCGCCGACTTGCTGGCACCACGATGGCGCACGAACACCTCGGCCATCTGTGACCCCACCGTGTAGGCCGGGTTCAGCGAGGTCATCGGTTCCTGGAAAATCATCGCCATCGCGTCGCCGCGGAGCTTGCCCATCTCGCGCTCGGACAAACCCGCTATATCCCGGCCCTCGAAACGAATCGCGTCGGCTGTGCGCACCGCGCCGCGGGCCAGTAAATTCATCACCGCCAGCGATGTTACCGACTTGCCGCAGCCGGACTCGCCGACCAGGCAATGCGTCTCGCCGCGGGCCACCGACAAGGAAATGCCGCGTACCGCCTCGGTCCCGTTGCCGAAACGAACCCGCAAATCCGCCACGTCCAGCAACATGTCGCTCATGCGAAGCCTCGGCGCGGCGGTGCGGCAGGGAAGGTAAGGAAGGCCGGGGCGTTGCCCCGGACCCCACCAGGGTCCGAGACCCTGGACCTCAACCATAAGCGCCTTCGGAAACGGGGGGCATCGAGGCCTTGATGCGGGCCCGGACGCCCCCCCTTGCCGAAGGCGCTTAACGAATGGGGGGCTGGGGCCTCAGGCCCTAGCGGGTCCAGGGCAGAGCCCTGGCCTTCCTGCCTTCCCTGCCGCATCGCCACTCTAGACATCGCGTGTAGCGCCGAGCATGTCGCGCAGGCCGTCGCCCATGAAGTTGATGCCGAGGACCAGGGTGAACAGCGAGATGCCGGGGACCATGATGATCCAGGGCGAGAAGAACATGTATTCCTTGGCTTCGGCGATCATCAGGCCCCAGGAGGGCAGGGGGGGCGGCACGCCGAGGCCGAGGAAGGACAGGGCGGCTTCGAGCAGGATGGCGAGCGCCATTTCCAGCGTGGCGACGACGACCAGGTGGTGGACGATGTTGGGCAGGACTTCGCGCGTCAGGATATGGGTGCGCGAGCATCCGGCGGCCCAGGCGGCGGCGATGTAGTCGAGGTTGCGGACCTGCATGGTGGTGGTGCGCGCGACCACGGCGAAGCGGTCCCATAGCAATAGGCCGAGCGTCATCACCACGACGGTGAGCGACGAGCCGATCAGCGCCACCACGGCCAGGGCGACGAGGATCAGCGGGATCGACAGCCGGCAGGTGATAGCGAACATCACCACATCGTCCACCCGTCCGCCGAAGAAGCCGCCGAGCACGCCGAGCGTGATGCCGATGAGCCCGCTGGTGACCACGGTGGCCAGGCCGATCAGCATGGAGATTCGCGCGCCGTAGATCAGGCGGGAGAAGTAGTCGCGCCCGAGCTGGTCGGTGCCGAGGAAGTTGGCGGGCGAGCCGCCTTCCATGAAAGAAGGCGGGATCAACCGCGCTTCCAGGTTGTGGGCGAAGGGATCGTACGGCGTGATCAATGGCGCCAGGATGCCGGCGACCAGCACCACGGCGACGATCAGCGTGCCGAGGCTGGCGGTTACGAGGCGAACGGAGGGCAGTTTCATTGCGTGCGCAACCGCGGGTCCAGCGCCGCGTTCAGCATGTCGGCGAACAGGGTGAGCAGGACGAAGACCACGGCCAGGAACAGCACCACGGACTGCACCACCGGGAAGTCGTTCTTGCTGATCGCCTCCCAGCCCAGGTAGCCCACGCCGTGCAGCGAGAAGACGGTTTCGATCACGATCGAGCCGGACAGCATGAAGCCGAGCTGCACCGCCGAGATCGCCACCACTGGCATCGCCGCGTTGCGCAGCGCGTGTTTCAGGACGATCGCCGCCCGCGACAGCCCCTTGGCGCGCGCGGTGCGGATGTAGTCCGAGGCAAGGGCATCGACCATGCCGCTGCGGGTGAGGCGCATCAGCGCGGGGATGGCCGAGAAGGACAGCACGATGCCCGGCAGGATATAGCCCTGCCAGGTGTCCACGCCGGAGATCGGCGTCCATCCGAGCTTGAGGCCGAAGATGATGATCAGCGTCAGCCCGAGCCAGAAGCTCGGCATCGCCTGGCCGATCACCGCGATGGTCATGATGCCGCGGTCCAGCATCGAGCCTTCGCGCATCGCCGCGATGATGCCCAGCGGGAGCGCGGTGAGGATGGCGATCGACAGCCCGGTCAGCCCCAGCGTCAGCGTCACCGGCAGGCGGGCGGCGATCATGCTCGAGACCGAGTCGTGGTACAGGAAGCTCTTGCCGAGGTCGCCCTGTGCCGCCGAGACGACCCAGTTCAGGAATTGCACCACCAGCGGCTTGTCGAGCCCATAGGCTTTTCGGATCACCTCGACATCGGCGGCCGAGGCCTGCGGGCCGGCGATCGCGAAGGCGAGGTCGCCGGACAGGCGGGTGAGCGCGAAGCTGATCGTCACCACCGTGAGCGTCACGAGCAGGGCGATCAACGCGCGGCGGGCGAGAAACATCAGCATACCTGCCACAGTATGGTCACAGTGGCGTGACGACAAGCATCAAGACGCGGCGCATTTCCCCGAGCAGCCGATTGCTCTACCAAAGCTGCGGCACGCAACCGGATCAGGGACGACCCGCATGAACTACCAGGGCGAATTCAAGGGCAAGCGGGTGGTGGTCACCGGGGCGGCCGGGATCTATGGCGGCTGGATCGCCGCGGCGTTTGCGCGCGAGGGTGCGGTGCTGTGCCTGTCGGACATGCGCGGCGAGATGCTTCCGGGGGTGATCACGCGGCTGGGCCTGGACGCCGCCACCACGTTGACCCACACGACCAACCTCGAATCGCTGGAGTCGATCCGCGACCTCGCCGCCACGGTGGAGCGGGGCTGGGGGGCGCCGGATATCGTGGTGAACAATGCCGGCGTCTATCCGCGCACCGGGGTGCTGATCAACCTGGAGCCCGCCGAGTACGACCGCATCATGAACGTCAATGTGCGCGCGCCGTTCCTGGTCGTCCAGGCGATGGCGCGGCTGATGATCGCGCAGGGGGTGGCCGGCAGCGTGGTCAATATCGGCTCCGGGGCGGCGCGCCAGATGCCGACCGGCAGCGTCACCTATTGCATGAGCAAGACCGCACTGGAGCGGCTGTCCAAGGGCCAGGCGCTGGAGCTGGCGCCGCACCGGATCCGGGTCAACGTGGTCGAGCCCGGCTTCGCTCCCGGCAGCGACTTCTCCTACCTGCCGCCGGACTATGTCGAACGCATGACCGCGCGCATTCCGCTGGGCCGCAACAGCGAGCCGGGCGACGCGGCGGGGATGGTGATGTACCTCTCCTCCCAGGCGGCCAGCTACATCACCGGCGCGGTGGTGAGCTGCGACGGCGGCAATTCCATCGGCACGTTCCAGCCGGCCACCAATAGCTGAGCGCCGCCGCGGCGGGCGGCGGCGTTAACCGAATCTTCGGGCGCGCCGCTCAGAGTGACCCCACGCCGCACCGGTCGGCCCCAGACTGAGAGGCCCTAAACACACGCGGCTGTGTTCGTCGATTTGCACAAGCCTGCCATGCATGTTAAGGGCATCGTTATGAAAATGTCGCGCAAGCCCCAAAATTGGGTCGCAGCCTTGGCGATGATCGCCGCAACCCTGGCCTTCGCCAGCCCCGCGCGAGCGGACCTCGCCTGCGGTTCACTGATGATGCCGGCCGGCCAGCTCAAGGAAGTGTCGCGCGGCATCACCGCGCACCATGCCGGCCTGGATCTCGTTGCCCCGCACGGATCGCCCCTGCGCGCCGCCGCCGCCGGGACCGTGATCGCCGCCCATCCCTATTTCGCCTACGGCCTGCTGGTCGATATCGACCACGGCAACGGTGTGATGACGCGCTATGCCCATATGGCCAGCTTCGCCCCCGGCATCCGTCCGGGCGTGCAGGTCGCCGCCGGCCAGCTTCTGGGCCAGGTTGGCCGCACCGGCCGCGCCACCACGGCGCATGTGCATTTCGAGGTGCGGGTGAACGGCCGCCCGGTCGACCCGAAGCCGTATCTCTCGCTTGCCGCCTGCACCCCGAAAACCCCGACCGTGCGCTTCGACGAGGCCCGTGCCCGTTCTGTCGTGCCGGTTCCGGCGTCGCCGACCCCTGGAACAGCTGTGGCTGACAATCAGGTGGCCGATGCCCGCGCGGCGCGCAACGTCATCCCGCTGCCCCCGTCCTTGGGTCGCGCCCGCGCCGAGCCTCGCGTGGATGCCCGCCCTGGCGGCCTGCTGGACTGACCCCCGACCGGCCCGCTGCGTCGTCAATCGGCGGTCAGCAGCCTCTGGTTCGCTGACGGCGGCGCCCCCCAGGCGATCCGCCCCTGGACATGACAGGCCGGGCACGACAAGTGCCAGCGCCCATGCACAGTGCCGCATCGGCCGCACCGCCAGCCAGTATCGGCCGGGGCGGCAATCGCCGCGCGCAGCAGCGGGGCAGGATCGCGCCCATCGGCGGCGGCCAGATCGGCCAGCAACAGGAAGATGCGACGCGTCGGCGGCGCCAGCGCCCGGGCGCGCTCGCCATGAAACAGCGCCTCGCGCAACTCCCCGGCCTCCAGTGACAGCCGGGCCAGCAGGTACTGGGTCTCCACATGCTCTGCATGCAGGTTGGACAGCCGCACCGCCGCCGCCAGCCGCGCCCGCGCGTCCGGCGCCTCCGCCAGCAGGAAGGCGGCGAGGTCCGGATGCGGCGCCGCGCGCCAGGCAGCCGTCACCACCTCCCGCGCCCGCCCCTCATGCCCCTCGCGGCGCAGTGCGGCGGCATGGGCCAGCACCGCGGGCGGAAATTCCGGATTGGCCTTCCAGGCCTGGCGGGCAAGCCGGGCGGCCGCCGACGGATCGGCTTCGGTGATCGCCGCCGCCGTGGTGACCAACGCTTCCGGCAGGTCGGGCCCGGCCAGCGACGCGGCTTGGGACCAGTTGCCCGTTTCCTCGGCCAGGCGCAGCCGCGCCTCGCGCAGCCAGTTGCCGCCGGGCTGCAACGCCTCGGCGCGACGGGCCAGGCTGGCCGCCTCGCTCCAATCCTCGCGCTCCACCGCCAGCCGGAACAGCCCGCGCAGCCCGAGAAAGGCACCGTCCGGCCGCGCCGCCAGAAGCTGATAGCAAGCCTCGGCCTCGGCCCTGTTGCCCGCCAGCCGCGCCGCCTCAGCCGCCAGCAAGAGGGTCTGCGGCGTGTCGCCCAGCGTCGCGCGGGCGCGTTGGGCGGCGCGTCGGGCCGGGCTGGCCTCGCCGGCGGCCAGCGCCACCAGCGCCCGGCCGATCGCCACATCGCCGTGTCGCCGCTGCTGCCCACGGCGCCAGAACCGCACCGCCCCCGGCAGGCCAAACACCAGCGACACCAGGCGCAGCACCAGCGCCAGCGCCCCGACCAGCAGCGCCGCCGCCACCAGCGCCACCGGCGTCGCGGTCTCGACCGAATAGCCGAAACCGCGCAGCGCCACGCTGCCCTGCAGGTGGGCGAGCCACCAGGCCAGGGCGACGGCGGCGGCAATCGCCACCAGGATGAAGACGACGCGGCGCATCAGCCGCCCTGCTGGCTCGCCAGGAGCGCGGCCAGCGCCTCGCGCGCCTCGAGCAGGCTGCGCGCGGCGTCGCGCCACGCGGCGATCGCCCCCGCCGCCCCTGCATCAAGTCCGTCAAGCGCCAGCACCGCGCCGGCGAGATCCCCGGCCGCCAGCCGCTCGCCGGCATGTCCCAGAATGGCCACCGCCGGCGCGCCCAGCAGCACCGTTTCGCCCGCGCGCACCGTGACCAACCCAAGCACCCGATGCCAGATCCGGTCGCCGATCCCTGGCGCGGCGCCATCGGCCAAGCTGTCGGCGCGCGCGCGTTCGGCGGCGGCGGGATAGCCCAGCCGCAACGCCGCTTCGGTCGGCGGGGGGCTAGCGGCAAACCGCGCCAGGGCCGGCGGCGCACCCGCGATCGGTCCCGTCGCCTGCCCCGCCGCCAGCGCCGCGCCGGCACGCTGCAGCAGCGCAATGCGCACCGTGCGCGCCGCGGCACGCTCGGCCTGCACCACGCGCTGATCCAACGCCGCCAGCCGCTCGGCCAGCCCGGGATCCGGCCCCGCCTGCGCCACGACCGGCGGGCGTTGTTCCAGCGCCGCCAGCCGCGCCTCGAGCGGACGCAGATCGATGGCCGGGGATGCCGCCGGGCGCTGTTCCACCTGGGCCAGCCGCTGCTGCAGGCTGCGCAGTTGTTCGCGCAAAG
>CAXNGD010000138.1:0-6833 GCA_964201575.1 Acetobacterales bacterium
GGCATCAGCCGGTCCTGGATTGCCATGGCGTCCTTGATGCGGCCTTCGGCCCAGGCGACGTGCATGGCGTTGCACAGGCGCGGCGCGATGTTGCCGGTGACCGAGATGCAGCCATGGCCGCCGCCGGAGAGGAACGCCAGGATGGTGGCGTCCTCGCCCGACATCTGGGCGAAGTCTTCGCCGCAGGTGGCGCGCGTATGGTACGGGCGGGCGAGGTCGTTGGTGGCGTCCTTCACGCCGACGATGTTGGGGATCTTGGCAATCCGCGCCATCGTCTCGACGGTGATGTTGACCACCGAGCGGCCGGGGATGTTGTAGACGATGATTGGGATGTCGACCGCTTCGGCCACCGCCCTGAAGTGCAGATAGAGGCCTTCCTGGGTCGGCTTGTTGTAGTAGGGCGTGACCAGCATCGCGGCGTCCGCGCCGGCCTTTTTGGCGTGCCGGGTCAAGTCGATCGCCTCGGCGGTGCTGTTCGAGCCGGTGCCGGCGATGACGGGCACGCGGCCCTTGGCCACCGAGAGGGCGACCTCGACGACGCGCTTGTGCTCGTCATGCGTCAGCGTCGGGGACTCGCCGGTGGTGCCGGTGGGGACCAGGCCGTTGGTGCCTTCTTTGATCTGCCAGTCCACGAGGGCTTCAAGTTTTTTCTCGTCGACCGATCCATCCGTGCGCATTGGCGTGATCAGGGCGACATAAGACCCTTTGAACATCTGCGTCCTCCGGTTGGATTGGCCCCCGGCCGGCGGCCGAGAGGACGCAGAGGCTAGTGCCGGAGGGGATGCAGAGCAAGGCCGGGCGCGATAGGATGGGGTATGCATTGGTGGTTGAGCATGATGATTCGCGCCTTGCTGATGATCGGCCTCGTGGTGGTGGGGCGTCCGGTGCTCGCCCAGGAGGCCGGGCCGATGGCGCATGTGCGCGCCGATCGCTGGGCCGAGGCGGCGGCGAGCGTGGCGCTGCATCCCGACCCGGTGGCGCGCAAGCTGGTCACATGGCTGCGGCTGATCGCGCCGGGGGCGGCGCGGGTGGATGAGATCGGCGGCTTCGGGGCGGAGAACCCGGATTGGCCGCTGAGCGGCACGCTGGCCCGCCGGCGGGACGAGGCGCTGGCGCTGGAGCCTGATCCCGCCTTGGCGCGGGCGGAGTGCCAGCGGGCGGTGCCGTCGGCGACGGCGGCGCTGTTGCGCTGTGCCGAGGTGCTGGCGGGGCCGGCGGCGGAGGCGATGCTGCGCACCGCCTGGGCGACGGCGCCCGGGGATGCCGCGTGGGAGACGCGCTTCATCGCGCGCTGGGCCAGCGTGCTGACCACGGCGGATCACCTGCGGCGGTTCCAGGCCTTGTCATGGAGCGATGTGGCGGCGGCGCGGCGGCAGGCGGATCGGCTGGACCGAGGATATCAGCTGGCGGCCGAGGCGCGGCTGGCGCTGCGGCGGGACGATCCGGCGGCGCCGGGGCTGGCGGGTGCGGTGCCGATGCCGCAGCGCAGCGATCCCGCGCTGTTCCTGGATCATGTGCGCTACCTCCGGCGGGTCAGCCGGGATGACGAGGCGGCGGCGCTGTGGCGGGCACAGGGGAATGCGGCGGAGCGGGCGGCGCCGGGCGAACGCCGGGCCGCGTTCTGGGACGAGCGCAACCTGATGGTGCGGCGCCGGTTGCGCCAGGGCGACGCAGCCGGGGCCTATGCCATTGCCGCCGGGCATGCGCAGGCGGGCGAGCAGCGCACCGATGCCGAGTTCCTGGCCGGCTTCCTGGCGCTGCGGCGGCTGCAGAATCCCGGCGCGGCGAGCAGGCATTTCGAGGCGCTGGCGGGTTCGTCCAAGGCGGCGATCACCCAGGGGCGGGCGCAGTATTGGATCGGCCGGGCGAGCGCCGCGCCGGAGGGGCGGACCGCAGCGTTCCAGCGTGCAGCGAGCTGGACCAGCACCTTCTATGGCCAGCTGGCGGCGCATGCGCTGGAGCCGGGCGCACAGGGTTTGTCCGCGCGGGTGGCCGCTTCACGCGATCCGCAGGCCGATGGGACGCGGGCGCTGGACCTGGCCGGGCGGGAGCTGGCGCGGGCAGCGGCGCTGCTGGTGGCGTGGGGGGAGCCGCGGCGGGCGGGGCCGTTCCTGTTGCAGCTCTATGAGGTCTCGCCCGATCCGCCGGACCGGGCGCTGGCGGCGCGGCTGGCCGCCGGGCTGGGGCTGGTGGAGACTTCGGTCAGTATCGCACGACGGGCCGGGCGGGACGGGGTGATGCTGCCGGAGGTGGGCTGGCCCACGGTGACGGCGGTGCCGGTGCTGCCGGTGGAGCCGGCGATGACGCTGGCCATCATCCGCCAGGAGAGCAATTTCGACACCAGCGCGGTCAGTCCGGCCGGGGCGCGCGGGCTGATGCAGCTGATGCCGGGGACGGCGGCGGTGGTGGCCAAGGGGTTGGGAGTGGCGGCACCGCTGCCGGCGCTGACCAGCGATCCCGGGCTGAACATGCGGCTGGGCACCACCTATCTGCAGGGGTTGCTGGATCAGTTCGACGCCAACATCGCCATGGCGGCAGCCGGGTACAATGCCGGGCCGCGGCGGGTGTTCGATTGGATCGAGCTGAATGGCGATCCGCGCGCGTCCGGGGTGGACATCATTGACTGGATCGAGCTGATCCCGTTCTCGGAGACGCGCAACTACGTGCAGCGCGTGGTGGAGAACACGGTGATCTACCGGGCGCGGGCCGGCAAGGTGCTGCCGCATCCGCTGGCGCCGTGGCTGCGCTGAGCGTCCGGACGCTCCCGGCATGAGGCGGGGGGCGGCGTTCTGGATCGCCTGCGGGTTCGGCAGCGGGCTGGTGCCAAAGGCGCCTGGCACCTGCGGCTCGTTGGCGGCGCTGGGGTCCGGGATGGCGGTGCTGGCGATTGGTCCGGCGCTGTTGCCGCTGGTGGCGGCGGCGGCGACCATTGGCGGCGCCTGGGCGATCCAGGCCTGCGGCGCGGATCGCGGGGCGAAGGAAGATCCCGGCTGGGTGGTGATCGACGAATTCGCCGGGCAGTGGATCGCGATGCTGCCGCTGGTGCTGTTGCCGGATGCCGCACAGTGGAACCTGCCGTCGCTGCTGCTGGCGTTCGTGGCCTTCCGGGTGCTGGACATCGCCAAGCCCGGGCCGATCGGCTGGGCTGACCGGCAGGAGGGGGCGGCGGGGATCATGGCCGACGACGTGATTGCCGGGATACTGGCCGGCGTGATTGTCTTGCTGGCGCAGCTGCTGCTGCCGGCCTGGTTCGCCGCGCCGTTTCCGTTCGCCCCCTGACACTGGAGCACGCCATGCCCACCACCGCGATTTCGATCCGCGACGAGAATTTCCTGATCAATGGCAGCGTGACCCATGCCGGGCGCAGCTTCCGCGGGACATCCATCGCGGGGAAGCTGTTCATCTCGCGCATGGCCAATGCCACGGTGGATGATCGCAATCCCGGCACCATCGGCGGCTGGGACTATGCCGACGGGCCATGGAGTGCGGAGCGCAACACGCGGGAGTTCATCGCGGCCCTGCCGCTGTACAAGCGCAGCGGGCTGGATGCGGTGGCGATCAACCTGCAGGGCGGTTCTCCGCAGGGGTATTCGTGGCACCAGCCGTGGCGGTTGTCGGGGTTTGCGCCGGATGGCGCGGCCTATCCCGGGACCTTCGCGCGGGCGGAGCAGGTGATCCGGGCCGCGGATGCGCTGGGGATGGTGGTCAATCTCGGGCTGTTCTACGGCTGGGCGACCCAGGGGATAGATGGCGAGGGAGCGATCCTGCGCGCGGCGGGCGAGGCGCTGGACTGGCTGGCCGGGCTCGGGGCGGGCAATGTGCTGCTGGAGATCGGCAACGAGGTCGACAACCGCTCCTTCGTGCATCCGGTGCTACAGCCCGGGCGATGCGCCGAGATGTTCGCCCTGGCGCGGGCGCGGTGCCCGGGGCTGGCGGTGAGCACCAGCTTCAACGGCGGGGTGGTGCCGCCGGATCACCTGATCGCGGTCAGCGACTATGTGCTGCTGCACGGCAACAACGTGGACAGCCCCGATGGCATCCGCGCTCAGGTGGCAGCGACGCGGGCCAGCGCTGCGTATCGCGGCCAGCCGATCCTGTACAACGAAGACGATCACTATGACTTCGACCGGCCGGACAACAACTTCGTGGCGGCGGTGCAGAGCGGTGCGGGCTGGGGATATTTCGACTATCGCCGCGTGCGCGAGCGCTTCGAGGATGGCTACCAGTCGCTGCCGGTCGATTGGTCGATCACCGGGGCCCGCAAGCGCGGCTTCTTCACGCTGCTGGCCGAGGTGACCGGCGCCGAGCGGCCGGCGTGATCGACGCGGCGATCCTTGCCCAGGCGGCCGCCCTGCTGGAACGATGCCGGGCGGCCGGGGTGCGGGTGGCGACCGCGGAGAGCTGCACCGGCGGGCTGGTCGCCGCGGCGCTGAGCGCGATTGCCGAGAGCTCGGCGGTGTTGGATCGGGGCTTCGTGACCTACAGCAATCTGGCCAAGCACGAGATGCTGGGCGTGGCGATGACGTTGATCGATGCGCATGGCGCGGTCAGCGAAGAGGTGGCCCGCGCGATGGCCGAGGGGGCGCTTTCGCGCTCGCGGGCGCAACTGGCGGTTTCGGTGACCGGGCTCGCGGGGCCGGGCGGCGGGACGATGGCCAAGCCGGTGGGGCTGGTGTGGGTGGGGTGCGCGCGAACCGGGCAGCCCACACTGGCGATGCGGCATTTGTTTGCCGGCGACCGCACCGAGATCAGGCAGGCGGCGGTGGCGGCGGCACTCGGGATGTTGACCGGGCGGCTGTGAGCGTGGCCGCCGTTGCCGGGGGGCGGGCCCCGCGGCGCCGACTTCAAACTGGTCATGGCAGACGTTACGCGGCCGGCATGGGCGCGGTGCGGCAACCGCTGATAGGATGTCGCGGATCAGGGTCGCGTCGGGTCGGCAGCAACAGCCGGCTGGGGTGCTTGTTGCATCGTGCCGGCCGCTCTCCTGTTGCCGCGGGCGCGGTCATTCTGCCCGGCGCGACGGGTGACTTGGACGCGGCCAGAAGGAACACCGTCTGTGATGGACAAGAAGACCACGTTCAACCTTTGGTACCTGGCCGCGGCGCTGGCCGGCATCCTGCTGATGCAGGGTTTCATCGCCAGCTTCGCCAGCACCAAGCCGATCGCCTATAGCGAGTTCCAGCAATTGCTGCGCGACGGCCGCGTGGCTGAGGTTGCTGTGTCCAACCGCTTCATCACCGGCTCGCTCAAGGAGCCCTTCGCCTCGGGCGAGAAGCGCTTCAGCACCACGCGGGTCGATGAGGACTTCGCCGAGCAGCTCGGCAAGTTCAATGTCAAGGTCAGCGGCCAGATCGAGAGCACCTTCCTGCGCGACCTGCTGTCCTGGGTGGTGCCGGTGGTGCTGTTCGGCGTGGTCTGGCTGTTCCTGATCCGCAAGATGTCCGGGGGTGGCGGGCTGATGTCGATCGGCAAGTCCAAGGCGAAGGTCTATGTGGAGACCGATACCGGCGTCACCTTCGCCGATGTCGCCGGCGTGGATGAGGCAAAGCGTGAATTGCAGGAGGTGGTGGATTTCCTGCGCAACCCCGACCATTACGGCCGCCTGGGCGGGCGGATGCCCGAGGGGGTGTTGCTGGTCGGCCCGCCCGGCACCGGCAAGACGCTGATTGCCAAGGCGGTGGCGGGCGAGGCGAAGGCGCCGTTCTTCTTCATCTCCGGAAGTGCGTTTGTGGAGATGTTCGTCGGCGTGGGTGCCGCGCGGGTGCGCGACCTGTTCGAGCAGGCGCGTGCCAAGGCGCCGGCCATCATCTTCATCGATGAGCTGGACGCGATGGGGCGCAGCCGGATGGCCGGCCCGATGGGCGGCGGCAACGACGAGAAGGAGCAGACGCTGAACCAGCTGCTGGTCGAGCTCGACGGCTTCGACACCAAGTCCGGCGTGGTGCTGCTGGGGGCGACGAACCGGCCGGAGACGCTCGATCCCGCGCTGTTGCGCGCCGGCCGTTTTGACCGCCAGGTGCTGGTCGACCGGCCGGACAAGCCGGGCCGGGTGCAGATCCTTGCGGTGCACCTCAAGAAGATCACCACGGGCGCGGATGTTGAGCCGGAGGCGGTGGCCGCGCTCACCCCGGGCTTCACCGGCGCTGACCTGGCCAATCTGGTCAACGAGGCGGCCCTTCTGGCCACGCGCCGTCACGCCAACGCGGTGGAGATGACCGATTTCAACAATGCCATCGAGCGCATCATCGCCGGGCTGGAGAAGCGCAACCGCCTGATCAATCCGAAGGAGCGCGAGATCGTCGCCTTCCACGAGATGGGCCATGCCATCGCCGCCATGGCGATCCCGGGCGCGGACCCCGTGCACAAGGTCAGCATCATCCCGCGCGGCATCGGTGCGCTGGGCTACACCATCCAGCGCCCGCTGGAGGACCGCTTCATCGTCACGCGCGAGGAGCTGGAGAACAAAATGGTGGTGCTGCTGGGCGGGCGGGCGGCGGAGTGGATCGTCTTCCACCATCTGTCCACTGGGGCGTCGGACGATCTGCGCCGGGTCACCGATATCGCGCGCTCGATGGTGGTGCAGTACGGCATGTCGCCGACGCTGGGCAACGTCACCTATGAACGCGATCAGCGCAACATGCTGGGCGGCATGGCGCAGGGCAATCGGATGAACGCCCAGGTAAAGAGCAAGGCTCCGCCGGCAAAGGGCCGGGGGCCCTTTGATCCCCGTTTTTTGGTCCCGACTCATTCCCGAGGCAGGTGTGCATGTCCTCGGCGATGCGTCGGCGGACTGCCAGCGGCCAAAAAATGGGATCCAAAGGGCCTCCGGCCCT
>CAXNGD010000139.1:0-6833 GCA_964201575.1 Acetobacterales bacterium
AACTCAGCAGTCTGGTCTGGGACAGCTACGACGCCATCGTCCAAGCATGCAAAGACGCATGGAACTTCCTCGCCGAAGACCCAATGCGGATCGCATCCATCGGACATAGGCAGTGGGCGTGTGTCAGAAGCTAGGGCGGTTGGTATGACAGCCCGGCCTAGCAATTATCCGAACCCATCGTCGCTGGCGGTTTTCGCGAGCCGCCATCCACTGTTAATGATACGACCCAGGGACAGCGATGGATGCAGACGGCGTCGAATATGGCACAAATGTGCCTGGCGCCCGTTTGAACCTTGCGATGCGGCGCGCCGAAAGACCCTATGCCGTGGCGGCGAGTTTCTGCCCGAGCGCGAACATCACCGCCTCGAACATCTCCGTCGTCAGCCGCCCGGTATTCGTGTTGTAGCGCGACACATGGTACGAATTCGCCAGGATCAGCCCGTCCGGCAGCTCATGCATCGCGCCATGGCGGAACCGGATGCGCGAAGGCGGAATCCCGCACGCCTTCAGCACCGCGGCATGCGCCAGAACTCCCAGCGCCAGCACCGCGCGCAGCTGCGGCAGCGCCTGCAACTCACCGCGCAGATAGGGGTTGCAGGTCGTGACCTCCGCCGGCTCCGGCAGGTTGGCCGGCGGCACACAGCGCACCGCATTGGTGATCCGCGTCTCGATCAGTTCCACCCCATCATCGGCGCTGGCCCGATACTCGCCGCGCGCATGGCCAAAGCGCAGCAGCGTCGAATACAGCAGCAGCCCGGCGTGATCCCCGGTGAACGGCCGCCCGGTCCGGTTCGCCCCCTTCACCCCGGGCGCCATCCCCACCACCAACAGGCTGGCATCGGTCGGCCCGAAGCTCGGCACCGGCCCGTTGAACCAGCCCGGCTCGGCCTTGGCATTCGCGGCCCGATACGCCGCCAGCCGCGGGCACAGCGCGCAATCATGCGCCGGTGCGGCGATCGTCACCCCGTCCATCGCACCCGCATCTTCCACATCAGGCCCCGGCACATCCGCCCCCCGCACATCCGTCATCGGCGCATCGTCGCCCTCGTCCACCACCGCCCAGTGCAAGACTGCGTCCCCATCAGGAGGCACGCGCCCATTCAGAGGCACACGACGATCAGGGCGGCGGCTGTCAAGTATTCTCATCCCCCCAGTCTCGCCGCCCGAGGTTCAAATACCCTTAAGCCCGCGTCGCTTCCGCCATGGCGGTCCCTGCGGAGCGCCCAGGGCCGCAGAGCCTGTTTGAGAACGAGTCAGAGGCGGCCGCTTGGCCGCCGCCCGGCGGTGATTTGCGAGCACCGGAGCGCAGGAAATCGCCGTCGGATGACCGCCAGAGTAGCGTTATCGAACAGGCTCTCAGGTGCCGTCATGCGGATCGACAAAGGGCTCCGCCGGCGTCAGCCGCATTGGCGCGCGCGCCGGGCGCGGCTCCATCTGCCGCCGGGTGAACTCCGGCGCGATCTCCGCCAGCTCCAGGAACTGGTCCGCCTGGCGCCGCAACTCGTCGGCCACCATCGGCGGCGACGTCCGGATCGAGGACACCACCGACACCCGCACACCCCGACGCTGCACCGCCTCGACCAGCCGGCGGAAATCCGAGTCGCCAGAAAACAGCACCGCATGGTCGATCTTGTCGGCCAGCTCCAGCATGTCGATCGCCAGCTCGATATCCATATTGCCCTTCACCCGCCGCCGCCCGGTGGCATCGGTGAACTCCTTGGCCGGCTTGGTCACCAGGGTATAGCCGTTATACGCCAGCCAGTCGGTCAGCGGCTTGAGCGGGGAATACTCCTCGGTCTCCAGCGCCGCAGAATAGTAGTACGCCCGGATCACATGCGATTTCAGGCGGAAGAATTCCAACAGGTTGCGGTAATCGACATCGAAGCCCAGGTTGCGCGACGCGGAGTACAGATTGGCCCCGTCGATGAACAGAGCCACGCGCTCGCTCGGGAGGAAATGCACCATGATCGAACCTTCCAGCCATGCCGGCCGACACAAATGCCCCTGCAGGCCCCGGCGGCGGCGGCAAGCCGCACCCGGGACGCAGGACAAAAAACGTTCTCAATGTCTGTGACCGCCAGCCGCCGCTGTCAAGAAGAGATCGGTCCCGGTTACACATTGTCGTGATCCTCCCCTCATGATCCTAGTCGCCATCGGCGCCAACCTGCCGGGCCCCCAGGGCCAGTCGCCGCGCAGCATGTGCATCGCCGCCGCCGAGGCCCTGCGCAGCCTCCCCGGCCTGACCCTCGTCGCCGTCTCGCGCTGGCACAGCACCGCGCCGGACCCGCCCCCGATCCCGCCCGACCACCAGCCGGACTATTGCAACGGCGCCGCCCGGCTGCACGGCACCGCCGACCCCGCCTGGCTCCTCGCCCGCCTCCAGGCCATCGAAGCCGCCGCCGGCCGCCGCCGCAGCATCGCCAATGCCGCACGCACCCTGGACCTGGACATCATCGCCATCGGCCCGCTCTATCGCAGCGCGCCGGACCCGATCCTGCCCCACCCGCGCGCCCATCTCCGCCGCTTCGTCCTCGTCCCCCTGGCCGAGATCGCCCCGGACTGGATCCACCCAAGCCTCGGCCGCATCGCCGCCGCGCTGCTCGCGGACCTGCCCCGGCCAGCATCCCGCCCCCCGTCGCCATCCCGCCCCCCGTCGCCATCCCGCATTGCGGCAAACGGCTTGCACCAAGGCCTTGGCACCGCTATGTAGATCATTCACCCCATCCCCTGGCGATCCCCCCATGGTCAGACCCAAGGACGGATCGCCCCTTCGGCTCACCCCGAAGGCTAGCCGGAGGCCGACGCATGGCGCGCGTAACCGTTGAAGACTGCGTTGAGCAAATCCCCAACCGCTTCGAGCTCGTCCTGCTCGCCGCCCAGCGCGCCCGCAACATCAGCCGCGGCGAGGAAATGACCGTCGACCGCGACAACGACAAGAACCCCGTCGTCGCCCTGCGCGAAATCGCCGGCCAGACCATCGGCCTGGACAAGCTCGAAGCCGACCTCCTCAAATCCCTCTCCCGCGCGCCGGAGCCTGAGCCCGCCGACGAGGAGGTGCTCGACCTCATCCCCACCGACCAGAACATCTTCGGCCTGCAGGACATCTCCGCCGAGGAGGAATCCACCACCCTGCCGTCCGAGACCGGCGACCTGCCGGACGACCTCGAAGCCGCCATCGAAGCCGAACTCGGCGGCCGCCGGCGCTAGGTCCCCAGCGCGAGCCCCCCGGCCACGATGGAACACTGGTGAGCGGCGCATCGCAGACCGCCCCCCCCGCCCCAGGCCCGCCGAAAAGCGCCGGCCCCGGACCAACAGGCACGGCCCTCCCCAGCCCCGCCGCCCTGATCGCCCGCATCCGCGCCTACGACCCCGCCGCCGACACCGCCACCATCCAAGCCGCCTTCGACGTCGCAGCCGTTGCCCACAAGCTCCAGCGCCGCGACAACGGCGAGCCTTACGTCACCCACCCCCTCGCCGTCGCCGAAATCCTCGCCGGATATCGCCTGGACACCGGCACCATCGCCACCGCCCTGCTGCACGACGTCATCGAAGACACCACCGTCACCCGCGACCACCTGACCAAGACATTCGGCCCCCAGATCGCCGGCCTGGTCGACGGCGTCACCAAGCTCACCCGTCTCGAGCTGCAATCGGACCGCACCAAACAGGCCGAGAACTTCCGCAAACTGATCCTCGCCCTCTCGCGTGACATCCGCGTCCTCCTCGTCAAGCTCGCCGACCGCCTGCACAACATGCGCACCCTGGCCGGCATCCCCAAGCCCGAGCGCCGCCAGCGCATCGCCCGCGAAACCATGGAGATCTACGCGCCGCTCGCCGAGCGCATCGGCATGGACGCCGTCAAGACCGAGCTGCAAACCCTCGCCTTCGCCGCCCTGGACCCCGAGGCCTTCGACACCATCCAGGCCCGCCTCAACTTCCTGCGCGGCCAGGGTGCGGACGTCATCGAGGAAATGCGCGAGGAGCTGATCCGTGTCTGCCGCGACGCCGGCGTACATGTCACCGAGGTCTCCGGCCGCGAAAAATCCCCCTATTCCATCTGGGAGAAAATGCAGCGCCGCAACGTCCAGTTCGAACAACTCTCCGACATCATGGCCTTCCGCGTCGTCGTCCCCACCCGCGAAGCCTGTTACGCCGCCCTCGGCGCCGTCCACGCCGCATACCCCGTCATCGCCGGCCGCTTCAAGGACTACATCTCCACCCCGAAATCCAACCACTACCAATCGCTGCACACCGGCGTCACCCTGCGCGAACCGCGCAATCAGAAGATCGAAATCCAGATCCGCACCCCGGACATGCACGCCGTCGCCGAAAACGGCGTCGCCGCCCACTGGGCGTACAAACGTACCGAAACCACCGCCGAAGCCCCCCGCATGCGCTGGGTCGATGACCTGCTCGAAATCCTCGACAATGTCGGCACCGACGACCTGCTCGAATACACCAAGCTCGAACTCTACCAGGACCAGGTCTTCTGCTTCACCCCCAAGGGCCAGCTGATCCAGCTCCCCCGCGGCGCCACCTCCGTCGACTTAGCCTACGCCGTCCACTCCCAGGTCGGCGACACCTGCGTCGGCGCCAAGATCAACGGCCGCCTCCTCCCCCTGCGCCACGTCCTGCAGAACGGCGACCAGGTCGAGATCATGACCGCCCGCGGCGGCACCCCCTCCCCGCAATGGGAACGCTTCGTCGTCACCGGCAAAGCCAGGGCCCGCATCCGCCGCTACGTCCAACAACAGCAACGCGACCAATACCGCGACGCCGGCCGCTCCGCGCTAGCCAAAGCCTTCCGCCAGGACGGCCTGGACGGCTCCGAACGCGCGCTGGAAGCCGCCCTCAAACCCCTGAAACTCGCAACCCTAGAAGACCTCTACGTCACCGTCGGCAACGGCAATATCGGCCCGCGTGACGTCGTCGCCGCCACCTACCCGGAAATGCGCACCGCCGCCCGCGCGCCGAAAATGATGCCCCCCATGGCCGCCCGCGCCCCCGCCCGCGGCGGTTCGGCCGGCCAGTCCATGCCCATCTCCGGCCTCGTCCCCGGCATGGCCGTCCATTACGCCGGCTGCTGCCACCCGCTCCCCGGCGACGGCATCGTCGGCATCGTCACCACCGGCAAAGGCGTCACCATCCACACCCGCGAATGCGCCACCCTGGAAAGCTTCGCCGCCACCCCCGAACGCTTCATCGACGTCGACTGGGAACCCTCCGCCTTCGCCCCCACAAACGGCGGCAAGAACACCAGCCACACCGGCCGCGTCAGCGTCATCGCCGACAACGACGCCGCCGCCATCGCCAGCATCACCAACGCCATCGCCAAACAAGACGGCGACGTCACCAACCTGCGCATCGTCAACCGCCAGGCCGACTTCATGGAAATGCTGGTCGACGTCGAAGTCCGCGACCTCCACCAACTCGTCACCGTCATCGCCAGCCTCCGCGCCGCCAAATGCGTCCATTCGGTCGAGCGCGCCAAGGGATGAAGGCAGGCAAGATTCTTCTTTTTGTGAACAAAAAGAAGCAAAAAAACGTTATCCATAAGGCACCTCTCTCCCCCCGTCCTCCACGGGGGGAGCCGGAGGGGGGCCACTTCCTGCCTTCACTTCCCCCTCTCCCATTGGGGGAGAGGGTCGGGGTGAGGGGTAACCCACTCCACCACCCATGATCCTCGGCCTCGGCTCCGACCTCTGCGACATCCGCCGCATCGAACGCTCCCTCGCCCGCTTCGGCCCCCGCTTCACCGCCCGCCTCTTCACCCAAGAAGAACAAGCCAAAGCCGACCGCCGCCCCGCCCGCGCCCGCGCCGGCACCTACGCCAAACGCTTCGCCGCCAAGGAAGCCTGCGCGAAAGCCCTCGGCACCGGCATGGCCAAAGGCGTCTTCTGGACCGACCTCGCCATCACCAACCTCCCAGGCGGCCAACCCACCCTGACCCTGACCGGCGGCGCCGCCAAACGCCTCGCCGCCCTAACCCCCCCCGGCATGCAGCCCCACCTCCACCTCACCATGACCGACGAATACCCCTACGCCTCCGCCCAAGTCATCATCAGCGCCACTCCAACGACGGGAAAGTAAGAATCTTCTTTTTGTGAACAAAAAGAAGCAAAAAAACTTCATCCAAAATATTCTTTTCTCCCCTCGCGCTTGGGCAGGGGGCCTGACACGCGCCGGGCATCAATCATTTCGCCCAGCCCAAACGGATAAAGTTTTTTTGCTTCTTTTTGTTCACAAAAAGAAGATTCTTCCTGCCACTTTCCTGTTTAGATCTTCCACACCCAAGGCCCGAAACGATGCACCTCCTGATCCTCGGCGGCACCCAGTTCCTGGGCCGCGCCATCGCCACCCACGCCCTCACCCAAGGCCACCAAGTGACCTGCGCCGCCCGCGGCATCACCGGCCAGGTCCCCGCAGGTGCCCGCCTCGTCCCCATCGACCGCGACATCCCGAACTGCTTCGCCGAGCTAACAACCGAAACCTTCGACGCCATCGTCGACGTCACCCGTCACCCCGGCTAGGTCCGCCAGGCCATCGCCGCCCTGCGCCACCGCACAAGGCACTGGACCTTCATCTCCACCCTCAGCGTCTATGCCGACAACGCCACCCCCGGCCAGACCGAAGCCGCCCCCCTCCTGCCCCCGACCGCCCCGGAGGTCGAACACGGCACCCCGGAGTGTCAATCAGCGTCGAAAACTTTCCAGGGAACAGCGTCCAAAAGTTTCCAGTTGATTGTCTCCCTGGCTCCTACGGATTGTGTCGTCTGGGCTGGAACGGAAGCACCGGGGTATCGCGACCGAAGAGCGCCGTCAGTCGCGTCCAAA
>CAXNGD010000140.1:0-6802 GCA_964201575.1 Acetobacterales bacterium
GCGCAGTGATGCCGCGCAATCTCGTCAGATATCGTTCCCGCAGAACGGGCCAGAGCCGCAGCTATCGCCCGCACGCTCCAGCCGTCCTGCAAACGAAGCTCAATCGTCGTCCGATCAACAATCGTCAGCGCGCGTCGGTGAGAACCCAACGGGACACCCTATCCTATAGGGCCTCCCGGCGGCGTTCGCTCCCAAACTTGAATCCGCCTTCTTTTTGTTCACAAAAAGAACGCGCTTGCTTCCTTTTCCGGCCAATCGATGAAGAGGCTTCCGTTGGGCGCGCATCCGCGCCATGTTCGCGCCGATGCAAATTCACGCGAGCTGTGCCGCGCGCCAAGGTGCGGGTGTGCTGTTCTTGGGTCCGTCCGGTTCCGGCAAGTCCGAACTGGTGCTCCGCCTGCTCGACCGCGGCTTTGTGCTGGTGGCGGATGACCGGGTGGAGGTTTCGGACGGTGAGGCCTGGGCGCCGGAGGGATTGGCCGGATTGCTGGAGGTGCGCGGGCTGGGCATCGTCTGCCGGCCGTATCTGGCGCGGGCGCGGCTGGCGCTGGCGGTGACGCTGGGGCGCGCGGTGGCGCGGCTGCCGGAGCCGGAGCGGTATGCGCCGGCCGACCTGCCGCTGGTGGCGGTCAATGCGGCGAGCCCGGCGGCGGCGCAGATCGTGGAGCTGGCGTTGGATTGTGCCCAGGGGGTTGCGCGCCAGCATGAAGGCGCCTTTGCCGCCGGGGTACGACCAATGGGGGTGCGGTCATGAGCGAAGAGGCGTTGCCAGAGGGGGTATCGGAGGGGCGCCGGGTTGCGCTGGTCACCGGGTTGGCCGGGGCGGGGCGGGCGTCGATCCTGCGGGCGCTGGAGGATGTGGGGTTCGAGGCCACGGACAACCCGCCGCTGGACCTGATCGAGGGGCTGGTGCGCAGCATCGACGGTGGCGGGGCGCGGCAGGTGGCGCTGGGGGTGGATGCGCGCTCGCGCAGCTTCACGCCGGAGCGGGTGCTGGAACTGCGCGACCGGCTGCGGGCGATTGCCGATATGCGCGTGGACCTGGTGTTTGCCTGGGCCGAGGAGTCGGTGCTGCTGCGCCGGTTCACCGAGACGCGCCGGCGTCATCCGCTGTCGCCGCGCGGGCGGGTGGCGGACGGGGTGGCGGCCGAGATGCAGCTGATCGCGCCGCTGCATGAGCGGGCGGACTGGGTGATCGACACTTCGGAACTGCCGCTGGCGCAGCTTCGCCAGCAGATCGATGCCTATTTCAGCCCCGGCGGGGATGTTGGCGTGGGTCGCCAGGCCCTCTCGATTTCGCTGATCTCGTTCGCGTTTCCCGCAGGCCTGCCGCGCGAGGCGGAGCTGGTTTTCGATGCAAGATTCCTGCGCAACCCATTCTACGACCCCGCATTACGCCCGGGCTCGGGGCTGGACGCGGCGGTGGCGGCGTATGTGGCGGCCGATCCGGATTATGACAAATATATTGCCAGCCTGTCCGGCATGCTCGACCTCGTGTTGCCGCGCTTCGTGCAAGAGGGCAAGAAATATGCGACGATCGCGGTTGGCTGCACTGGCGGTCGCCATCGGTCGGTGACGATTGTTGAACACCTCGCATCGTATTTGGCGGAAACAGGCTGGCGTGTGACCGCGACCCATCGAGAACTGGCCCGCGAGGGCATACTGCGGCATGAAGGCCGCGCCGATGCCCAACCGGCTGCCGCACAGGCTGCCCAACCACCGACCCTGGCTGTTCCGGAGAGCCCTTTGTTGAGCCATCCCGTGCTGAGCAAGTCCACGCCATGACCGGTGCCAGATCTTGATCGGCGCTTTCGTATGATCGGTCTTGTCCTGGTGACGCATGGCCGGCTCGCCGAGGAGCTGCGCCTGGCGATGGAGCATG
Organism: Acetobacterales bacterium; assembly: GCA_964201575.1. Classification (GTDB taxonomy): domain Bacteria; phylum Pseudomonadota; class Alphaproteobacteria; order Acetobacterales; family Acetobacteraceae; genus CAMDGX01. The sequence continues at coordinate 1,883 of CAXNGD010000140.1, forward strand.
TGGTCGGCGTCCAGCGCAACGTGGCCACGGTGTGCATCGGCCCCGATGACGACATGGAGGGCAGGCGGGCGGAGATCCATCGCTGCATCACCGCGGTGGATTCCGGCGACGGGGTTGTGCTGTTGACCGACATGTTCGGGGGCACGCCGAGCAACCTCGCGATCTCGCAGATGGTGCACAAGGGGGTGGAGGTGCTGTCCGGCGTCAACCTGCCGATGCTGGTCAAGCTGGCCAAGGTGCGCGGCAGCCAGCCTTTGGCCGATGCGGTGGAATGCGCGACGGCCGCCGGGCGCAAATACATCGCCGCGGCGTCCCATATCCTGCCGCAGGCGAAGAACGGCAACGGGCGCTGCGAGTGAGCGTGCCAGAGGATGGCTCTTCTTCGGATGGCTCTTCTTCGGATGGCTCCTCGGCGGATGGTGCCTCGGCGGATGGTGCGGGGCCGGATGGAACCGATGCCTCGGTGCTGCGCCGGGACCTGGTGATCTGCAACAAGCGCGGGCTGCATGCGCGCGCGGCGGCCAAGTTCGTCACACTGGCTGAGCGCTTCGGCGCCTCGGTGGAGGTTGAGAAGGACGGGCAATCGGTCTCCGCGCGCTCGATCATGGGGCTGATGATGCTCGGCGCCGGGCTGGGGGCGACGATCACGCTGCGCGCCGAGGGGTGGGACGCCAAGGAGGCGATGGACGCGCTGTCCGCCCTCGTTGAGGCAGGCTTCCATGAACAGGACTAACGAGGCGGCCGAGGAGCCGCAGGCGGCGGCGCTGGCGCGGCCGGCGGAGGGCGGACGCGGCGAGCGCCGGCTGATCGGCATCGCGGTGTCGCCGGGGGTGGCGATCGGCCCGGTGTTCGGTGCCATCGAGCCGCCGGCGGTGGTGGTGCGCACGCGCATCCATGCCTCGGATATCGGCGCCGAGACATCGCGGCTGGAGGCGGCGATCGCCCAGTCGCGCAAGCAGTTGCTGAAGCTGCGGGCGCGGCTTGGGGTGTTGCCGGAGGATAGCCAGGCCGAGATCGCGCCGCTGCTGGACGCCTATCTGCAGATGATCGGCCCGTCGCGGCTGGTGCGCGGCGCCAAGAAGCGCATCGCCGAGGGGCTGGTCAGCGCCGAGACCGCGGTGTTCGACGAGAGCGAGGCGATCGCCGAGCTGATCCAGGCGATGCCGGCCGAGGATGACCGGGCCGGGCGGCGGCGGCGGGCCGAGGAGATCCGCGAGATTGGCCGGCGGCTGGTGTGCAACCTGACCCGCGCGCCGTTCCGCAGCTTCACCGCCCTGCCGCCGGGTGCGGTGCTGGTGGCGGAGTTCCTGCGCCCGGCGGATGCGGCGCTGCTTGACCCCGCGCGGCTGGCCGGGGTGGCCACCGACGAGGGCGGTGCGGACGGGCATACGGCCGTGATGCTGCGGGCACTCGGGGTGCCGACGGTGCTGGGGGTGGCCGGCCTGTCCGAGGCGACGCAGCCGGGCGACACCATTATCGTCGATGGCACCGCCGGCACCGTCATCGTCCATCCCAGCCCCGCCACGCTGGCCACGGCACGGCGGGCGGTGGCGGCGTTTGCGCGCGAGCAGCAGCGGCTGGGAAAGCTGCGCCGGCTGCCGGCGGTGACCGAGGATGGCGAGGAGGTGGATCTGCAGGCGAATTTCGAGATCCCGGCCGAGCTGCCGCTGATCGCGCAGGCGGGGGCGGCGGGGATCGGGCTGTTGCGTAGCGAGTTCCTGTTCATGAACCGCGAGACGCTGCCGGACGAGGCAGCGCAATACGAGGTCTATCGCAGCGTCGTCGAGGCGATGGCGGGCGATCCCGTGACCATCCGCGTGCTGGACTGGGGGGGCGAGAAGGATATCGAGGCGCTGCAGACCGCCGGCGTAGTGCCGGTCACCACCGATGCCAACCCCGCACTCGGACTGCGCGGGATCCGCATTCTGCTGCGCCACCATGAGCTGTTCGAGACCCAGCTGGCCGCCATCCTGCGCAGCAGCGCGCATGGCCCGGTGCGGGTGCTGCTGCCGATGGTCTCCACCACCGCCGAGGTGCGCGAGGCGCGCGACATTTATGAGCGGGTGGCCCGCCGCCTGCGCCGGCGCGGCGAGCGGGTGGCGGAGAAGCTGCCGCCGCTGGGCATCATGATCGAGACGCCGGGGGCGGCGCTGTCGGCCGATGCGCTGGCGCTGGAGGCGGATTTCTTCGCCATCGGGACCAATGACCTGACGATGTACACCCTGGCGGTGGATCGCGCGGACAGCGAGGTGGCGGCGCTGTATGACCCGCTGCATCCGGCGGTGCTGCGCCTGGTGCAGTTCGCCACCGAGGCGGCGCTGCGCATGCGCATGCCGGTCTCGATCTGTGGCGAGATGGCGGCCAACCCGCGGCTGACCAAGCTGCTGCTGGGGCTGGGGCTGCGCAGCTTCTCGATGAACGCGGCGGCGATCCCGCGGGTGAAACAGGCGGTGCGCGGGCTCAACATCGACGACTGTGCCCGCTTTGCCCGGCGGGTGATGGAACAGTCCGACCCCGCGGCGATCCAGCAGATGGTGCTGGCCGCACCGCCGGCCGAGGCGGCACCATGAGTGCGCCGATGAAGGTGGCGATCGGGCTGGGGATGACCGAGTTCCCGTTTGCCGACGCGGCGGAATTCTGGCGTTGGGTCGATCTGTGCGAACAGGGGGGGGTGGACTCGCTGTGGCAGACGGATCGCATCGTCTCGTCCAGCCCGATCCTGGAATGCATGGCGGTGATGGCCGCACTGGCCGGGCGGACGCGCCGGCTCAAATTCGGGGTCAATGTGGTCTCGCTGGCGATGCGCGACCCGGTGCTGCTGGCCAAGCAATGCGCCACCATCGACGTGCTGTCCGAAGGGCGGCTGTTGCCCGGCTTCGGCATCGGCTCGCCGCGTGCGCCGGAATGGGAGGCGCTGCACCTGGATGCCACCACGCGCGGGCGCAAGACCGACGAGGCGCTGGAGGTGATCGCCGCCCTGTGGACCGGCGAGGCCGTGACCTATCAGGGCCGGCACTTCAAGCTGACCGGTGCCAGGATCAGCCCCAAGCCGGTCCAGCCCGACCTGCCGATCTGGATCGGCGGTGCCTCCGAGGCGGCGATCCGGCGCACCGCGCGATACGGCACGGGATGGCAGGCCGGGGCGGAAACGCCGGAACAGCTCGGCGCCATCGTGGCCAGCATCCGCGCCGCAGCCCTGGCCGCCGGGCGGCCGATCGACGAGGACCATTACGGCGCGGCCTTTCCCTTCCGCTTCGGCAGCGCCGCGGACCCCGGCATCGAACGCGCCAAGGCGGCCTATGCCAAGCGCACCGGGGCGGACCCGGACAGCTATTTCGCCATCGGCGACGCCGTCACCATCCTGGACCGCATCGCCGCCTATGTTGCGGCAGGCGCCCAGAAATTCATCCTGCGGCCGATCGGCGAGGACGGGGCGGAGGTGGCGCGGCAGACGCGGCTGCTGATCGAACTGGTGCTGCCGGAAGTGGCGCGGCGCTGGCCCAAACCTTCGCGCCGGACCTGACCCCACCCAAGCGGGAGCCCGCCATGCAACTCGGCATCCACCTGCCGCATATCGGCCGCAAGGCCAGCCCGGACGCCATCCGCCGCGCCGCCATCCAAGCCGAAGAACTCGGCTTCGCCGATGCCTGGGTCAGCGAACACATCATCCTGCCGAACGGAGCCCCCTACCCGCCGTCCAATATCTTCTACGAACCCGTGCTCACGCTGACCTGGGCCGCCGCCTACACCAGGCGCATCAAGCTCGGCACCACCGTGCTGGTCCTGCCGATGCGGCATCCGGTCCCGCTGGCCAAGGAACTCGCAACCCTGGCCATCCTCTCCCAAGGCCGCCTCATCCTCGGCGCCGGCGTCGGCTGGATGGAAGCCGAATTCCGCGCCCTCGGCGCCAACTTCAACCAGCGCGGCCGCCGCATGGACGAAGGCCTGGCCCTTATGAATGCCCTCTGGACCCAAGACCCCGTCACCTTCAAAACCAAACTCATCGAGGCGGAAATCGAGGACATGCGCATGCGCCCCCTCCCGCCCCCCATCCCAATCTGGATCGGCGGCAACTCGCCCCCCGCCCTCGCCCGAGCCCTCAAACACGACGGCTGGCACGGCACCCGCCAAACCCCCGAAGAAGCCAAAACCCTGGTCCAAACCCTCCGCGCCACCAGGCCGGGCCCCGACTTCACCGTCTCGCTCCGAACCTCCTGGGACGGCCAGGACCAGGACGCCCTGAAATCCCGCCTCGCCGCCTACGCCGAAGCCGGCATCAACCACATCATGATCGAACCCACCGACCGCGAACTCGACGACTGGCTCCGCAGCGTCGAAAAAGTCGCCAAGGCCGGCGGGCTATAGGTCAGCGAAAGAAAGGCCAGGGCTCTGCCCTGGACCCGCTGGGGCCGGCTGCCCCAGACCCCATTTCCTATTCGTCTCTTACCCGTCCTCCACGGGGAAGCCCGAGGGGGCCTCTCGCGCGCTCACCACCGACTTCTAACTACGCACCCCTGGTTGCAGGAGGCTTCCACCGCATGAGTGACACAGTAGGCCCAGGCAAGATCTTGCCCTGAAGGAGCGCATCGTCGCCAAATTTAATGAGGGCAACTGGCGCGAGCTAGGTCTCCTCACAGATTGCTCCCCCTTGGTGGAGAACCATCACCGGCTCCTACGCAGTCTCTCGTGGAACGACGACGACTATGAAGGCCACGCCCTCGGCGTACTGCAGGAAATGATCCGCCGTGACCCCGCGAAGTACGCTGACATTCTAATACCAACCGCCCTAGCTTCTGACACACGCCCACTGCCTATGTCCGATGGATGCGATCCGCATTGGGTCTTCGGCGAGGAAGTTCCATGCGTCTTTGCATGCTTGGACGATGGCGTCGTAGCTGTCCCAGACCAGACTGCTGAGTT
>CAXNGD010000141.1:0-6800 GCA_964201575.1 Acetobacterales bacterium
CCGTCCTGCAAACGAAGCTCAATCGTCGTCCGATCAACAATCGTCAGCGCGCGTCGGTGAGAACCCATCGGGACACCCTATCCTATAGGGCCTCCCGGCGGCGTTCGCTCCCAAACTTGAATCCGCCCTTCTTTTTTTCAAAAAAGAACTCTTGCCTTCCCCCCTCTTCCGACTGCTTCATTGCCTGCACGGGCCAATGATTCTACCGGTTGGGACGACGTGCTGGACGATAGCCGCCAGAGGCTTGCTTGCCTGCCTTGGCGCCCCTACCCTGCCGCCAAGCTCAAGCAGAAACGCCAGGAAACGTCCCATGACCGACGCGCCGCTCGTCCGCCTTGAACGCCACAACGATGTCGGCGTCATCATCGTCAACAATCCCCCCGTCAACGCGCTGAGCCCCGGCGTGCCGGAAGGGATCGTTGCCTGCCTGAACGAAGGCCTGGCCGATGCCGCGATCAAGGCGCTGGTACTGATCGGCGACGGGCGCAGCTTCATCGCCGGCGCCGATATCCGCAATTTCGGCAAAGGCCGTCCGCCCATGCCCCCCGGCAGCCGCAGCCATGACCTGCTGGACCGCTCCACCAAGCCGGTCGTCGCCGCGATTCATGGCTATGCCCTGGGCGGCGGGCTTGAGAACGCCATGGGCTGCAACTACCGGATTGCCAAGCGCAGCGCCAAAGTCGGCCTGCCGGAAGTTCTGATCGGCATCCTGCCCGGCGGCGGCGGCACCCAGCGGCTGCCGCGCCTGATCGGTCCCAAGGCGGCACTCGACCTCATCGTCTCCGGCCGCCACGTGCCCGCCGCCGAGGCGCTGACGCTGGGCATCATCGACGCCATCGTCGAGGACAACCAGGACCTCAAGCAGGCCGGCATCCACTATGCCCGCAAGATGGCCGGCGTGCGCCCGCTGCCGCAGATCAGCAGCCGGACCGACAAGCTGGAAGCCGCCAAGTCCGACCCCGGCATGTTCGACGCCAAGCGCAAGGAAATTGCGCGCCGCGCCCGCAACCAGAAAGCGCCGTACAACTGCATCCTCGCCGTCGAGGCCGCCACCCAGCTGCCCTTCGCCGAGGGCCTGCAGCGTGAGCGCGACCTGTTCAACGAACTGGAAAACACCGACGAAGCGCGCGCCCTGCGCTACGTCTTCTTCGGCGAGCGCGAGGCCGGCCGCGTGCCCGGGCTCGATCCCGCCATGAAGGTCCGCGAGATCAACACCGCGGCGGTGATCGGCGCCGGCACCATGGGCGGCGGCATCGCGATGTCCTTCGCCGATTTCGGCATTCCCGTCCGCATCCTCGAAGCCACGCAGGAGGCACTGGACCGCGGCATGGGCCGCATCCGTTCCAATTACGAAACTTCCGTCAAGCGCGGCAGCCTGGCCGCCGACGAGATGGAGCGCCGCTTCGCCCGCATCACCCCGGTCCTGTCCTACGACCAGATCGGCGACGCCGATGCCGTGGTGGAAGCGATCTTCGAACAGATGGAGCCAAAGAAAGCAGTCTTCGCCAAGCTCGACGCGGTGATGAAGCCCGGCGCACTGCTGCTGTCCAACACCTCCGCGCTGAATATCGACGAAATCGCATCTGCAACGAAACGCCCGCAGGACGTCGCCGGCGCGCATTTCTTCTCGCCAGCCAACGTCATGAAGCTGCTTGAAGTGGTGAAGGGCGCGGCCACCTCGCCCGACACCATGGCCAGTACCATGGCGATGGGCCGCAAGATCGGAAAAATCAGCGTCGGCTGTGACAACTGCGACGGCTTCCTCGCGAACCGCTCACGCGCGCCGTTCAACAGCGAAATGGTGATCATGCTGGAAGAGGGCGCGCTGCCCGAGCAGATCGACCAGGTGATGGTCGATTTCGGCTACCCGATGGGCCCCTTCGCCGTCGGCGACCTCGCGGGCCTGGATATCGGTGCCGAGGGCCGCAAGCGCCGCGCCGCCGCCGACCCGAACTATCGCAAGCTGCCCATCGCCGATCGCCTGGTCGAACTCGGCCGCTTCGGCCAGAAGACCGGCGCCGGCTGGTACCGCTACGAGAAAGGCGACCGCACCCCGCACCCCGATCCCGTGGTGGCGCAGATCATCGCCGACATGGGGAAGGAACTCGGCATCGAGCAGCACGCCTTTACCGAGGAGGAAATCCTGCGCCGGCTGCTGTTCTCCTCGGTCAACGAGGCCTGCAAGATCCTCGAAGAAGGCATAGCCTATCGCTCCAGCGACGTGGACATTATGTGGCTGCACGGCTTCGGCTTCCCGCGCTACCGCGGCGGGCTGATGTTCTGGGCCGACCAGATCGGACCCCAAGCGGTCTATGACCAGATCAGCATCTGGCACCAGCGCTACGGCAGCCGCTGGGCTCCTTCGGCCTATCTGCGGCGCTTGGCCGAATCCGGCACGTCGTTCCGGGATGCCAAGCCAGGGAAGTAAGAATGATCTTTTTTGAAAAAAAGAACCAAAAAACTTTTATCCACTTGGCCGGGTGCCAGTCGCCAGCGCCCGGCCAAAATGGATAAAGTCTTTTTGCTTCTTTTTCTTCAGAAAAAGAAGATTCTTTCTTCTTCCGGAGCCCCGCCATGATCGACAAGACCGTCCGCACCGTCGCCGAAGCCCTCGCCGGCATCCACGACGGCGCGGTGGTGCTGATCGGCGGCTTCGCCGGCGCCGGCGAGCCGCGCCATCTGCTCGACGGCCTGCTGGAACAGGGTGCCCGCGACCTTACCATCGTTGCCATCACCGCCGGCATGAACGATGACGGCATCGGCCGCCTGGTCGCTGCCGGCCGCGTGCGAAAGGCCATCGTCTCCTGGGCCCGCGGTTTCGACGGCCCGATCCCGATCGAACCCCTTCTTCGCGACGGCCGCGCCGAACTCGAACTGGTGCCCCAAGGCACGCTGGCCGAGCGCATCCATGCCGCCGGCTCCGGCGTGCCGGCCTTCTTCACCGCCACCTCGGTCGGCACGCCTCTCGCCCGCGGCAAGGAACACCGCGAGATCGACGGCCGCACCTATGTGCTGGAAAAGGCCATCTTCGCTGATGTGGCCTTGATCGAAGCCTGGAAGGCCGACCGCTGGGGCAACCTCACCTACCGCCGCGCCGGGCGGAACCTCAACGCCGTCATGGCCCCGGCGGCGAAGCTGACCATCGCGCAAACGCAACATCTGGTCGGGCTGGGCGAGCTCGACCCGGACCACATCGTGACGCCCAGCATCTATGTCCACCGCGTGGTGCACATCCCGTACGGCGACCCGCCTCTATAGCGGCGGGTCGCCGCGCGAGCTCAAGGCTCCAGCGTCGTTGTGCTCTCCAGATCGCACTCGATCTCCGCCCGGTCGAGATGGACCACGTGGTACTCCCCCTTCACGAACGGCTCGAACTGGTCCCCGTAATGCGGGCTGCCGGGGATGCCGGAATTGCCGATATTCTGCACCGCCAGGAACTGTCGTGGCTGCGCGAAATCGGCGACAATCCGATACTCCGCCCCTGAACTCGCTGCATGCGGCGGCAACTCGCCCCCGGTATTGCGCACCGTGTGCGATCCGCCATCGAGCTCGGCCGGCCCAATATCGAAATCGGCAGCAAGCTCGGCGCTGGTGATCGGGTGCTTCCAATACGCCACATGCACCGTGCCCCAGTTCCACCCCTTCGGGTCCGCCCCAAGCCGGCCGCGCAACGTCGCCATGCTCTGCTGCGCCGCGCGCACGGCCGCCGCCTGGGTGCCGCCGGGAAAATACGCCATCTCCGGATGGGCCAGCAAATGCACACAGAGATTGGTCTGCTGCACCGCCAGGTCCAGCAGCCGCGGCGGCACATGCACCGCCAGCGTGCCGCGCTGCCAGTGGAACATGAACGTCTCGAACACCGTCGCCGCCACGCTGGCGGTGGTGTAAAGATTGTCCCACCCCGCCAGCAACCCCGCCACCGCCTCGGCATCCGCGTCGCCGCTGCCCTTCAGCAGCGCGATGATATGCGGCGCCGACCGCTCGGCCCGCACGCTCTTCACATCGTTCTGCAACGCGATCGTGTGCGCCTGGTCGGCCTTGGTGCCGTCGAACGCCTGTTCGATGCGGATGCCGCGATGGCCCTGCGAATACGCGCCATAGATCGGATACTTGTAGCCCGGCTCGACAATCCGTTGATTGGCACTGGCAACAAAGCCCGTGGCGGGGTTGTAGCGGTTCGGCAGTCCATCAAACGGAATATGCCCCAGCCAGCGATCGGCCGGATTGTTGGCATCCCGCACGCCGGAGGTCGCGCGCCCACGGATCGGAATCCGCCCAGCCATCTGATACCCGGCATTGCCGCTGGAATCCGCGTAGACCCAGTTGAACACCGCCACTGACCAGTCGCGCAGCGCACCACGGAACTCTTCCCAGTTCTTTGCCCGCCCGACATTGATGCTGGCGCGGATATCGTCCAGATGCTCCGCCCCCACCCAGCGCAGAGAGGTCGCGGGATCGCCGCCCTCGTTCATCGTCGGAATGATCGCGTTCACCACCGGCCCGCGCACCGTCGATTGCACAACCAACGCCCGCGTCGCCTCGCCCTTCACCGGGATCGACACCACCCGCTCGTCGAACTGCCGCCACGAATCGCCGTCGCGATACCGGCGGGGATCGGACGGATCCACCTCCTCGCGATACAGGTCGCGCGTCATCGCCATGTTGTTGGTGATCGCGAACGCCACCGTCCCGTTGCTGCCCCACCAAAGCCCGGGCATCCCCACCGGCCCCGCCCCGGCCACATCATCCTCCGGCCCATGCAACCCATACTCGTACCAGCTCGAAGGCACCCAGAACGGCTGATGCGGATCTCCCGCCAACAGCGCCTTGCCGCCCGCCGCCCGCGATCCGCTCACCGCCCAGTTATTGCTGCCGGTGGCATCATCCGTCCCGGCCCCCATCGGCGCCTGCGCCCCCACATCCGGCCATCCCGGCGGCGGCACCACCAGGTGCTCGGACGCTTCCGGCGTCAGATAGATCTCCCGCACCGCCGCCGGCAGCAGCTTCGCCGCCTCCGCCGCCATGATCCGGTCCAACCGGCCGTTCAGCGACCACCAGAACCCGCGCGCAATCGCCACCACGTCGCTCACCGTGAACGGCGCCGGCGCATACCCCAGCATCCGGAACTCAACCGGCAAATCCGCCCCGAACCGCTCGATCGCCCGGTTGATCCCGCGCACGAACGCCGCCGTCTCCTCATAGGTCTTGCCGTCCATCCGCGCCGGCTCATCCGCCGCCATCCGGTCCAGCCCCACCGTCAAATGCGCGGTATCGCTCGCCACGAACGACGCCCCCAGGATCTCCGCCTGCCGCCCCAGCGCCCGCCGCCGCAGCCGATCCATCTGCCACAACCGGTCCTGCGCCATCGCAAACCCGACACCGAAATAAACATCCGCCGTCGCCCCCGCGAACACATGCGGCACCCCGGCCCGGTCGCGCAGGATATCCACCCGCCCACCGACTCCCGCCTGCAACCGCTGGTCCGAAATCACCGCATGCCGCCGCAGCCAGGCCGCCCGCGCCGCGGCAAACTCCGCCGTCGACACCCCCGCCGCCGCACAAACATCCGCCGCCGACCGCGCGCCCGTCAGCGTCGCCAGGATCGCTGCATCATCCAGAGCCATAACCCTCATCCTTCCTGCGATTCACGCGACGGCCCAACCAGGGTCGCGCCGCCATCCACCACCAAGACCTGCCCGGTCACAAACCGCGCCTGCGCCGACAACAAAAACCGCACCGCCATCCCAACATCCCAACCAGTACCTTCAACCCCCAGCACCGACGCCTTCGCCCGCGTCGCCCGCGCCGCCGCCGTCATCCCGCGCGCATACACCATCGGCGTATAGACCGGCCCCGGCGCCACGCAGTTCACCCTGATCCCATCCGGCCCATGATCCACCGCCATCGCTTGGCTCAGCCCAATCACCGCCGCCTTGCTCACCGTATACGGCGTCAGCCCCCGCGGCCGCAGCGCGGAAATCGACGACACGTTCACAATCGCCCCGCCCCCCGCCCGCTTCATCGCCGGCACCGCATGCTTGGACACCAGGAACATCGAATCCACGTTCACCCGCATCACATTCTGCCACTCAGCCTCCGACACCTCCACCACCGAGCCGCGCCCACCAATCCCAACATTGTTGTCCAGCACATCAAGCGATCCAAAACTCCGCTCCGCATGCGCCACCATCGCCGCACACGCCGCATTGTCCGTCACATCATACGAAGCCGCCTCCGCCGCCCCGCCCTCGGCCCGAATCATCTCCACCGTCAGATCCGCCAGCGAAACATCGCGATCCACCACCAGCACCCCGGCCCCGGCCCGCGCCAGCAGGATACACGCCGCCCTTCCGTTGCCGATCCCGTCCCCCGCCGCTCCGCCACCCGTGACAATCGCCCCCTTGCCGCGCAGGCCCCAAAAATCGTCTTCCATCGTCATCTCCTTAAGCAAGAAACTTCTTTTTGTGAACAAAAAGAAGGGCGGATTCAAGTTTGGGAGCGAACGTCGCCGGGGGGCGTGTTTCCTGCCGCGGCTGCGGCAGCGAGAAGGCTGGCAAATTGCTCGCCTGGTGTGGCGTAGTCGAGCGTTTTCCTGGGGCGGTCGTTGAGGCTGGCGGCCACCATGTCGAGGTCGTGCTGGTTAAGGGCGGACAGCGACATGCCTTTGGGGTAATACTGGCGCAGCAGGCCGTTGGTGTTCTCGTTTGAACCGCGTTGCCACGGTGCGTGCGGATCGGCGAAGAAGATGCGCATGCCGGTTTCCGCTGCCAGCCGTTCGTGCTGGGCCATTTCCTTGCCCT
>CAXNGD010000142.1:0-6792 GCA_964201575.1 Acetobacterales bacterium
AGGTGGCTGACCACCGGCAGGTTGAACGCCTCGGCCAGGGCGGCGACTTTCATCCAGGCGGTGATGCCGCCGACGCGGACCAGGTCGACCATCGGGATGTCGACGCTGCGGGCTTCGATCATGTGGCGGAAGGGGACGATGCCCCAGACATATTCGCCGCCGGCGATCGGGGTGGAGAGGGCGGCGTTGACGCGGGCCATGCCCTGGTAGTCGTCATGCGCGACGACGTCCTCGAGCCAGAACAGGCCGAATTCCTCGCAGCGCTTGGCGATGTCGATGGCCTGTTCCGGGCGCCAGCGCTGGTTGATGTCGCACATCAGCTTGATGTCCGGGCCGATGGCTTCGCGCACCACGCGCATGCGGCGCACCTCGTCCGACGGGGCGGGGTTTCCTGGCAGGGCCATCTGGGTCTTCATTTCGAGAAAGCCCTTGGCCACCAGGCGGTGGGCGGCGGTTTGCGCCTGGTCGTCGGTCAGGCCGCGGCGCAGGGAGCCGCTGGCGTAGCACGGCACGCGGTTGCGAAAACCGCCGAGCAGCTTCCACAGCGGCAGGCCCAAGGCTTTGCCCTTGATGTCCCACAGCGCGATGTCGATCGCCGAGGCGGCCAGGGTGAAGATGCCACCGGGGCCGCAATGGGCGCCGACGGCGTTCATCAGCTTGCGGCCGATGCGCTCGATATCCAGCGGGTCTTCGCCGATGCACAGCGCGCCCAGCTCATCCACGGCCGTGCGCAGCGAGCCGGTCATCGCGTCGCCGTACAGGGTGAAGGCGATGCCTTCGATCCCCGCGTCGGTGCGCAGGCGCAGGGTGACGAAGGGGCGCTTGCGGTTGCCGTCCTCCGGCATGTCGGCCAGCGGGTCGCCCTCGGGGACCGCCAGGATATCGGTCTGCAGGCCGGTGATCTTCATGCGACGTCCTCCAGAAGCTCGGGTCCGTCGTTGCGGACATTGCCCACCCTGGCCGATACGCGCCAGGTGCGAAAGCCTGGGTCCGAGGGGCGCATCAAGTCGCGGTAGGGACCCTCGGCCTCGCCCAGCCAGAGCGGCCAGTCCGCCGGCTCCAGCACCACCGGCATGCGCTCGTGCAGATGCGCCAGGGCCGGGCAGGCCGTGGTGGTCAGGATGGTGTAGGTTCGCAGCACCGTGCCGTCAGGGCTGCGCCAGCCTTCCCACAGCCCGGCCAGCGCCAACGGCATGCCGTCTTCGCGGGCGATTGCGTTGGGCTGCTTGCCGGCATCGGTGGCCTGCCATTCGTAGAATGCGTCCACCGGCACGATGCAGCGCCGCCGCGCCAGGGCATCGCGGAACAGCGGCGCGGTGGCCGCGGTTTCGCTGCGCGCATTGATCGGCTTGCGCTCGGCCTTCACATCCTTGGACCAGTGCGGCACGAGCCCCCAGGCCAACAGATCCAGGTGCCGCGCGCCCTCACCGGGATGCAGCCGCACCACCGGCGCTAGCCGGGTCGGCGCCATGTTCCAGGTGGCTGAAAAATTCGGCGGCGGGTTGGTGGTGGCGAACAGCCGCCGTATCTCGTCCACCGACCGGAACGCCGTATACCGTCCGCACATCGCCTGATCTCCCATCGAACGGATAAAAGTTTTTTGGTTCTTTTTTTCAAAAAAGAACAAGCGCTTCTTTTTGAAAAAAGAAGCAAAAACTTTCGTCCATTGGCTTGGGCTGGTCACTGGTCGTCTGCTGGGCTATCGCAGGCGCTCGCGCGACGGATCGGAAATGTCATGGCCCAGCCCTTGTTGTTCACCCCGCTGACCATTCGCGGCACCGCGCTCAAGAACCGCATCGTGGTGGCGCCGATGCACCAGTATGCCGCCGTTGGCGGGCATGCCACTGACTGGCACCTGATGAATATTGGCCGCTTCGCCACTGGCGGGGCAGGGCTGGTGTTCATCGAGTCCACCAAGGTGGAGCGGCGTGGCTGTGGCACGGTCGGTGACCTCGGCATCTGGCATGACGATTTCATCCCGCAGTTTCGCCGCATGGCCGATTTCATGCGCACTCATGGCTGCGTGCCGGCGCTGCAGATCGGCCATTCCGGGCGCAAGGCGCGGATGTTTCGTCCGTGGGAGGGCGGTAAGCCGCTCACCCGCGAAGCCGCCGAGGCCGAGGGGGTGAAGGATTGGGCCGACTGGGAATTGGTGGCGCCGAGCGCGCTGCCGGGCGGGGAGGGCGAACCCGTGCCGCGCGCGCTGACCACGGCGGAGATACCCGCCCTCGTGCAGAACTGGGCCGATGCCGCGCGCCGGGCCGATGCGGCGGGGATCGAGGTGTTGGAGATCCATGCCGCGCATGGCTATCTGCTGCACCAGTTCCTGTCGCCGCGCGCCAACGTCCGCAACGACGAATACGGCGGCAGCGAGGCCAACCGCATGCGCGTGGTGGTCGAGATTGTCGAGGCGATCCGCGGCGTGTGGCCGGCGGCGAAGCCGTTGTTCCTGCGCCTGTCGGTGCAGGACGATGCCGGCTGGGGGCCGGAGCAGAGTGCCGCGCTGGCGCGCATTGTCGCGCCGAAGGGCGTCGATGTCATCGACTGCTCTGGCGGCGGCATCACCGGGCGGCCGACGGCAGGCCCGGCGAGCTATGGCTACCAGGTGCCCTATGCCGAGGAATTGCGCCGCACGGCGGGGATCATGACCATGGCGGTCGGGCTGATCGTCCATGCCGACCAGGCCGAGGCGATCCTGCAGCAGGGCCAGGCCGACCTCGTCGCCCTGGCGCGGGAGATCCTCTACAACCCGAATTGGCCGCTGGATGCCGCGCGCAAGCTGGGTGCCGAGATCGGCTTCGACAGCATTCCGCCGCAGGGCGGCTGGTGGCTCGGCAAGCGTGCCCAGGCGGCGCGGGGCGTGACCCCTTCGACGTTTGGCAGCGGCATCAACGCGGCATGACCGCACCAATCCGCTTCGCCGAGCTGACCAAGTCGCCCTGGCCGAACGGGGCCGGGCGCAAGGCCGATATCGCTGCGGGTCCGATGGGCGATGACGGCAAGCCTGACTGGCTGCTGGCCTATGCCTGGCTCGACGCCGATGCGCCGTTCTCCGACTATTCCGGCCATGACCGCACCATCACCCTGGTCAGCGGTGTCGGCTTCAGTCTGGAGTTTGCCGAGAGCGGGCCGCGGGTGATCGACGCGCCATTCCGCCCGTTCGGGTTCGACGGCGGCATTCCCGCGCAGTGCCGGCTGCCGGCGGGGGCATGCCTGGTGCTGAACGCGATGTCGCGGCGCGGGCGCTGGAAACATCGCGTGGCCACGGCCAGCAGCCGGGCGCCGTTGCCGGCGGTGTCGGGGGTGCGGTTCATCGTGGTGTTGCGCGGGCGGTGTGCGATCGGCGGGACGTTGCTGAATCCGCGCGATGCGGTGTTGGTGACCGATGCGGTGGAACTGGCCGCGGCATCGGAGTGTCTGCTGGCGGTGGCGCAATTCGAGCCCGCTGGCGGCTGAGATGTCGCGATCGCTGTTGGCGCCGCTGGCTGCCGGATTGCTGGCCGCGTTTGTCGGCTTTTCCAGCTCGTTTGCGGTGGTCTTGGGCGGGTTTTACGCGGTCGGTGCCACGCCGGCCCAGGCGGCGTCCGGGCTGATGGCGCTGTCGATCGCCATGGGCGTGGGTGGGATCTGGCTCAGCCTGCGCACACGCATGCCGGTCAGCGTTGCCTGGTCCACACCGGGGGCGGCGTTGCTGACGAGCACAGGCATGGTCGAGGGCGGGTTTGCCGCGGCCGTCGGCGCCTTCCTGGCCACCGGATTGTTGATCGTCGCCGCCGGGCTGTTCCGCCCGCTGGGCCGCGCGGTGGCGGCGATCCCGGCGCCCTTGGCCAGCGCTATGCTGGCCGGCGTGCTGCTCGATCTCTGCCTGGCGCCGGTGCGGGCGGTGGCTGTGGCGCCGGCGATGGGGCTGGCGATCGTGGTGACCTGGGCGGTGGTGGCGCGGTTCAATCGGGTGATGGCGGTGCCGGCGGCGGTCGTGGTCACCGCGATTCTCGTGCTAGTGAAGACAACTTTGCCGGAGGGGAGTGCGGCGGCGATGTGGCCGCGGCCAGTGCTGGTGATGCCGGAGTTCGTGCCGGCGACGCTGCTGGGGCTGGTGGTACCGCTGTTCCTGGTGACCATGGCCTCGCAGAACATCCCCGGCATGGCGGTGCTGAACGCCAATGGCTATCGGCCGGAGCCGGGGCCGCTGTTTACCCGTACCGGGATCTTAACCGTGCTGAATGCCCCGTTTGGCGGCCAGGCGCTGAACCTCGCGGCGATCACCGCGGCGATATGTGCCGGACCCGAGGCGCACCCGGATCCTGCCAAGCGCTGGCTGGCGGCGGCGGTGGCCGGTGCCGGCTATATCAGCTTCGGCCTGTTGGCGGGGGCGGCCACGGTGCTGATCGGCGCGGCGCCGCCGGTGCTGATCGCGGCGGTGGCGGGCCTGGCCTTGTTGGGCGCGTTCGGCAATGCGCTCATGGGCGCGGTGTCCGACCCCGCCCAGCGCGAGGCCGCGGTGGTGACGTTCCTGGTCTCCGCCTCGGGCCTGGCGATCTGGGGGATCGGTGGCGCCTTCTGGGGGCTGCTGGCCGGCGGGGCGATGCTGTTGCTGGGGCGGTTTCGGCGTTAGCCTTCGATCCGCAGGCAGCGCGCCATGCGGCCGGGCGCCGGGTGACGCGGTTCCGGCACCGTGGTGCGGCAGGCCTCCATCGCCTGGCTGCAGCGGGGCCCGAAGGCACAGCCGCTGGGCAGGCGGCGCAAATCTGGCGGGCTGCCGGGAATGGCCTGGATGTCCTGGTCGCGGTGCTGGCCATGCACGGTCGAGGCCAGCAGGCCCTGGGTATAGGGATGCTGCGGATTGGCCAGCACATCGGCCACCGGGCCCTCCTCGACGATGCGCCCGGCATACATCACTGCAATCCGGTCCGCGATCTCCGCCGCGACCCCGAGGTCATGGGTGACGAAGATCGTCGCCATGCCCATCTCCTGTTGCAGCCGGCGCAACAGGATCAGCACCTGGATCTGCACCGTGGCATCCAGCGCCGTGGTTGGCTCGTCGGCCAGCAGCAGGCGCGGCCCGCAGGACAGCGCCATGGCGATCATCGCGCGCTGGCGCAGCCCGCCGGACAACTCGTGCGGATAGGCATCCAGCCGGCGCTCGGGCGAGGGGATCTCTTCACCAGCTCGAACAGCTCCAGGGCGCGGGCACGGGCCTGTGCCTTGCTGCCGCCCTTGTGGCGGATGATGGTCTCGCTGATCTGCTGGTTGATCGTGTAGACCGGGTCCAGTGCCGTCATCGGTTCCTGGAAGATCATCGCGGCCAGGCCACCGCGGTACTCGCCGAGCGCGCGGCGGTCCATCGCCAGCACGTCGCGCCCATCGACCGTCAGACCGCCGGTGATCTGCGCCCGTCCGGCCGGCAACAGCCGCATCAGCGCGCGCAACGTCACGCTCTTGCCCGAGCCGGACTCGCCCAGGATGCACAGCGTCTCGCCCGGCCGCACGCTGAAGCTGACACCGTTCACCGCGTGGACCGTGGCCTCGCGGGTGACGAATTTGACCGTCAGGTCATCGACCGAGACCAGCGGCGCCTGTCCAACCATCATGCCGTCCATCACGCCCGTCCCGCCACGCCGGCGCGCGTGTGGCCGGACTCCGGATTGTGGACATGGCAGGCCGCGACATGGGAATCGCGATCCAGCCACGCGTCGAGTTCAGGCACGCGGGCCGCGCACACGGCCTCGGCCATCGGACAGCGGGTGCGAAACCGGCAGCCCGAAGGCGGGTCGATCGGACTTGGCGGATCGCCCACCAGCGGCGGTTCCTCGATCCGGTTGGCCGGATCCATCGACGGGCGCGAGCCCAGCAGGGCCGCGGTGTAGGGATGCAGCGGCCGGGAGAAAATCTCCTCCACCGGCCCCAACTCCACCACATGGCCGAGATACATCACCAGCACGCGGTCGCTGATGTACTGCACCACGTTGAGGTCGTGGCTGATGAACACATAGGTCAGGTTGAAGCTGCGCTTGAGCTGGCGCAGCAGGTTCAGCACCTGGGCCTCGATCGATTTGTCCAGCGCCGAGACTGCCTCGTCCAGGATCACCATGCGCGGATTGATCGCCAGTGCGCGGGCGATGTTGACCCGCTGCTTCTGCCCGCCGGACAGCTCATGCGGATAGCGCGGACCAAACAGAGAGGGGTTGAGCCCGACCTTGACCAGGATGTCCCGCGCAATCTCCCGTGCGTCGGTCTGGTTCTTGCCTTGCACGAAGGGGCCGAAAGCCACCGAATCCTGGATCGGCATGCGCGGGTTCAGCGAGGAGTAACTGTCCTGGAACACCATCTGGACCTGGCGCCGCAGCGCCTGGACGGTGATGCCATCGGGCGCGCCGACCGTGTCGCCGTCGAAGATCAGCTCGCCGGCATCGGGCGCGATCAGATGCAACAGCAGCCGCGCCAGGGTTGACTTGCCGCAGCCGGATTCGCCGACCACGCCCAGAGTCTCGCCCTTGAACAGGGTGAAGGAGACGCCATCCACCGCACGCACCGCGGCGCGGCGATTGCCCAGCAGGCCGGCATTGGCCGCCTTCACCTGGAAGTGCTTGCGCAGGTCGCGCGCGATCAACAATGGCTGGGCCGCACCGCCGCGATCGCGGACATCCAGCGTATCGGGTTCGGTCTGGGTCAATTCCGCGCGCTCCATCACATCCTCACATCCATGGTCGCGCGGATCCCATCGCTGACCAGGTTGAAGCAGATCGACGTGATGAAGATCGCAATCCCGGGCACGGCGCAGATGAGCGGGTT
>CAXNGD010000143.1:0-6652 GCA_964201575.1 Acetobacterales bacterium
ACGCCACTCCAGGCGAGCAATTTGCCAGCCTTCTCGCTGCCGCAGCCGCGGCAGGAAACACGCCCCCCGGCGACGTTCGCTCCCAAACTTGAATCCGCCTTCTTTTTTTCAAAAAAGAACCCCTTCCTTCCCTCAAGCAACCGTATTCCGCGGCACATCCCGAAACGGCTTCTTGGTCTCCTCGCTAGGCTCCCGCGGCATCTGCAAGACCCGCTCGGCGATGATATTGCGCTGGATCTCATCCGTCCCCCCGGCAATCGAGGTCGCCGGCACCGACAGCAGCACTTCCGCCACCATCCCCTCACCCGGCCCATCCGCCCCAGCGAGCAAAGACCCGGCCCCAGCCACCAGCGTATGCACCCGCGCCGCCATCCGCGCCACGTTGCTGGACGCCAGCTTGCCGAGCGATCCCTCGGGCCCCTGCGGCTTGCCAAGCTCTTTCGCCGTCCGCGCCCGCCGCGCCGTCCACTCTGCCGATTTCGCCATCACCAGCAGCCGCCCGATCTCCTGCCGCACCACGGGATCAAGAATCGCCCCGCTCGCCACCGCCTGCGGCATCACCAGGTCCACCCGCCCGGCCCGCTGCGGATACCAGCGATACGGCTCCATGGTGGTGGCAATCTCCGCCCGCTCCTCGTCATACGCCCGCCCCGGCAGGTCGGACGCATGCGCCCAACTCCGCAACCCGTCCGCACCGCGCCGCTCATGCATCAGCGTCGTATTGGTCACCGTCCAGCCATCGCCCACGGTCGAGACAATCTCCTCCGGCGGCACAATGGCGTCAGTCAGGAACACCTGGTTGAAACTGGCATACCCGTTCATCTGCCGCAGCGGCTGCACCGTCACCCCGGGCTGCTTCATGTCGATGATGAAATAGGACAACCCGCGATGCTTCGGCACATCCCAGTTGGTGCGCGCCAGCAACAAACCCCAATGCGCCTTATGCGCGCTGGTGGTCCAAACCTTCTGCCCGTTCACCACCCACTGATTGCCGCGAAACTCCGCCCGCGTCACGGCACCGGCCACATCGGACCCGCTGCCCGGCTCGCTGAACAACTGGCACCAGGTATCCTCCCCGGTGAGAATCCGCAGCAGATATTTCTTCTTCTGCATGTCGGTTCCATGCGCCAGGATCGTCGCCGCCGCCAACGTCCGAATGCCCGCCTTGGCCACCCCGATCGCCCCGACGCGGGCAAACTCCTCCTCCACCACCGGCACCAACCCGTCCGACAATTCCCGCCCGTACCACTCGGTCGGCCAATGCGGCACTCCCCAGCCGGACACCGCCAACTTCGTCCGCCACTCCACCAGCCCCAGCGCCGGATCCCAATTGGCCTTCAGCCAGCCGGCAGCCTCGGCGCGAATTTCTGCCTCGTTCATGCGCCCGCTCCCATCATCTGCCGCATCATCCGCTCGCGATGGAAATGCGCATCGCCAAACATCACCTCGCTCGCCTTGGCGCGCTTGAACCAGAGATGCGTGTCGTTGTCCCAGGTGAAGCCGATCCCACCATGGATCTGGATCGCATGGATCGCCGTCTGCATATACGCCTCGCTCGCCGCCGCCTTGGCCAAGGACGCCGTCGCCACGATATCGTCATCGCCGTCGTCCAGCGCCGCCGCGGCAAAATACGCCGCCGATTTCGCCAGCTCAACCTCCAGCAGC
Organism: Acetobacterales bacterium; assembly: GCA_964201575.1. Classification (GTDB taxonomy): domain Bacteria; phylum Pseudomonadota; class Alphaproteobacteria; order Acetobacterales; family Acetobacteraceae; genus CAMDGX01. Next base: position 1,666 of record CAXNGD010000143.1, read on the forward strand.
ATATCCGCCTGCTTGTGCTTCATCGACTGGAACCCGGCGATCGACCGCCCGAACTGCATCCGCATCATCGCATACGCCAACGCATCCTCGCGCAACCGATCCGCGCCCCCGACCATCTCATTGGCCAGGCAAACCGCCGCCTCCATCATCACCCGCGCAAACGGCCCCGCCGCCCCGCCGGCCGTCCCGAGCAGCACCGCCGGCACCCCATCAAACGAAAGCCGCGCCAGCTTGCGCGTGGGATCCAATCCGTTGAGCGCCCGCCGCGACAACCCCTGCGCATCCCCCGCCACGGTAAACAGCGACAGCCCCTCCGCCGCCCGCGCCAGCACCACGATCAGATCCGCCGAGCCGCCATCCAGCACAAAACTCTTATGCCCCGCCAACCGCCACCCATCGCCATCGCGCGTCGCGGCCAGCGTCGTCGCCTCGGCCTCCCAAGACCCGCCATCCTCGGCACTCGCCAGGGTCGCCACCACCTCCCCGCTGGCAAGCCCCGGCAACAGCGCCGCCTTCTGCGCCTCCGTCCCGGCATGCAGGATCGCCCCCGCCGCCAGCACCGCGGTGGCAAAATACGGCGCGCACAGCACAACCCGCCCCATCTCCTCCAGCACGATCGCCTGCTCGCCGAACCCGAACCCATGCCCGCCATACGCCTCGGGGATGCGGACCGCCGTCAGCCCGAGTTCGCCATTGATCCGCCGCCAGGAATCGCGCTCCCAGCCGACATCGGTCTCCATCGACCGCCGCACCTCCTTGGTTGGCGACCGCTCGGCGAGGAACCGGCGCAGGTTGGAGCGGAACGCCTCCTGCTCGGGTGAAAAGCTGAACTTCATCGTCGATCTCCGTGGCCCCGCACCGCGTCAGAGCGGTGCCAGCTTGCCGAGTTCCATCGCTTTGATCTGCAAAGCGAGGTATTTCGAATAGATGCGGCATGGTGCCAGCCCGCCGCCGATGAACCACAGCCCTTCTTGTGGCGTGCGCTTGAACATGTTGTTCAGCTCGCCATCCGCGCCGAAGCCCCAGACCGGACCGATGCGCGCCACCATCTCCTCGCCCAGCGCCCGGCGGATCAGCTCCACCTGCGGGAAATATCCGGTCGCCAGCACGATCAGCTCCGCCGGCACCACGGATCCGTCAACCAGAAGCGCGCCCTCGGCAATGAAGCGGTCAATCCGGTCGAACTGCAGCAGGCCGATCTCGCCCTTGATCATCAGCGCCGAGCTGCCGGCATCCAGGTTGTAGCCGCCGCCACGGCTGTAGTACTTCATCTGGTGACCGGTCTCGTCCGGCCCCATGTCGTGCTTGAAGCCGATCGTCTTCAGGCCCTGGATCATGTTGTGGTCCAGCTCGACCATGCGCTTGGTCACCGCCTTGTACGCCTTGATCATCAGCGGCGGGGTCGCCGAGGACACCACCATGTCCGCGTCCTCGACCGAGCCGGGCTCGTTCCATGGGGCCTCGTTCAGCCGCGCGCTCGGGTTGATCGAGATGACCGTGGTCGAGCCGCGCTGCACCAGCGTTGTCTTGACATCGTGGCTGTGCAGGTCGAGCGCGATATCGTTGGCGCTGCTGCCAGTGCCGATGATCAGGGCGCGGCGGCCGGCCCAGCCGTCACCGCTGTCGAAACCCTCGGAATGGATCACCTCGCCCTTGAAGTCGGCGAGGCCCGCGATCTCGGGGATCATCGGATAGGAGCTGACCCCGTTGGCGAAGACGAGATGGCGCGGCCGCAGCACCCGCTCGCTGCCATCGCCGCGCTTGACCCGGGCGGTCCAGCATTTCGCCTGCGCATCCCAGGCGCCGCCGACGAACTCCGTATCGGTCCAGCAATTGATCTCCATGGCATCGGCATAGAACTCGAACCAGTTCCCCAGCATGTCCTTGGGGATGTATTTCGGCCAGGTCGGCGGGAACGGCATGTATGGCAGATGGTTGATGTGGATCGAGTTGTGCAGCGCCAGCGAGTGGTAGCGCCGGCGCCAGCTGTCGCCGATGCGCGGCCATTTCTCCACCACCAGCGTATCCACCCCCTGCTGGTTCAGCCGGGCTGCAATCGCCAGACCGGCCTGGGCGGCGCCGATCACCAGCACCGCCGGCTCGCGATCCTCATACGCCGCCACCTTGCGCCGCATGTCGGCCCAGTTGTCGCCGCCGAAATTGCGCGAATACGCAGCCCCCGTCGGCCGGTTGTCGCCGACCCGCTCCTCCCAGCCGTCCAGCGCCTCGAGCGTGGTCGAGATGTGCCAGGCGCTCATGCCGTCCGGACCCGGCGCCAGGCGCAGCAGCCCGGCGCCGCGGCCATGCGCGGTCTTGAAGGCGAACAGCGCCTCGACGCTCTCGATACCCAGCCGCGTGACCCGGCGCGGCGCGCGGCGATCCGGCGGCAGGTGGAAGCCATGCGCCTGGATGCTGGCCTGTTCGCCGGCCAGCCGGGCGGCCACCGCTTCGCGGCCTTCGGCGGGGGTGAAGTGCCAGGTGAAGGCCAGGATGTCGCGCCACTGGCAATCGGCATGGAACAGAGCGCCGATCCGCGCCGCATTGCGCGCGGCGACTGCGGCTTCGAAGGCAGCAAGCCAGTCCTCGGCCGCGCGCCGTGTCTGCGCCTCGGCCTGGAAGGCGGCGAGGGCTTGATCGAAATTGTCCATCCCGGTTTCTTCCTGAAAGCGTCGGCTCCCATGTTTGACCGATTTGCGCGCCCCGGCAATCTCGCTATCGTACTTCGAACAAATTGCCACGGGGAAAAGCTGATGCGCTTGCAAGACAAGGTGGCGATCGTCACCGGCGGCGGCCACGGGATGGGCGAGGCCGAGGTCCGGCTGTTCGCGCGCGAGGGGGCCAAGGTTGTGGTCGCCGATATCCTTCCCGATCTTGGCGAGGCGGTGGCCGCCGATATCCGCGCCGGCGGCGGCAGCGCGATGTTCCGGCGGATCGATGTCTCCCAGGAGGCCGAATGGGAGGCGCTGATCGCCGCGACCCTGGCCGCCTATGGGCGCATCGACGTGCTGGTGAACAATGCCGGCATTTCCGGCAGTGCCGTCGGCGATCCCGATGCGATCGAGGGCTGGAACCGGCTGATCGCGGTCAACCAGACTTCGGTGTTCCTGGGCACCAAGCTGGCGGCGGCCGAGATGATCAAGACCGGCGGCGGGTCGATCATCAATATCTCGTCGATCAACGGCTTCGTCGGCAGCGATGGCGGGCATCCCGGCTACCACGCCTCCAAGGGCGCGGTGCGGATCTATTCCAAGGCCGCGGCGGTGCGCTATGGGCCGCACGGGGTGCGGGTGAACTCGGTGCATCCCGGCTACCTGCCGCCGATGCTGAACGGCACCAATGCCAATAGCCGCGCGCTGGCGGTAGCGCAGACGCCGCTGCGGCGGATCGGCGTGCCGATGGATGTGGCGTACGGGGTGCTCTACCTGGCCTCCGACGAATCATCCTTCGTCACCGGCTCCGAACTGGTGATCGACGGCGGCTGGCTGGCGCAATAGCCGGCCGGCGCGCGCGGGATGCGGTTGCGCAGATCCGTGAGTGCGGGGTGAATTAATATGTTATACTATAACCTTTAAGAGAGGCGCGCACGTCAGCACGCCCGTTCTCTGGAGGTTCCATGTTCCGTCGTTCCCTCGCACCCCTGCTCGCCACGGCACTGGCCGGAATCGGGCTTGGCCTGGCCGGTGCGGCCAGCGCCGATGAGCGCGTTCTGAATGTGGTGGCGCCGTGGCAGGTGACCTCGCTCGACCCCGCCGATACCGGGTACATCGCCGCGCGCATGGGCATTGCCCAGCCGATTGTCGGGGTGGAGCCGGACGGCAAGCTGGTCGGGCTGGTGGCGTCCGGCTGGAGCCTGGATGACGACCGCCTGACCTGGCGGTTTCCGGTGCGCGCCGGGCTCAGGTTCCATGACGGCACGCCGGTGACCCCGGCGGACATGATCGCGGCGATCGAGCGGGCGCGGGCGAGCGGCGAGACGCTCGGCGCGGTGCCGATCACCGCGATGAGTGCCGCGGGCGACACGCTGGTGCTCAAGACCGCGACGCCCTACGCGCCGCTGCCGGCGTTCCTGACCGACTATGCCTCCATCGTGCTGGCGCCATCCTCGCGCGACGCGGCGGGCAAGCTTGTCGCCTGGGTCGGCAGCGGGCCGTACCGGGTGAGCGCCATCGATGGCGACCGCAGCATCGACGTGGTGGCCGCCGATCATGGCGGTGCGCTGCCGGCGGTGCGCCGCGCCCGCTACCTCGCGGTCCCCCAGGGCGAGACGCGGGCGGCGATGATGGAGGCCGGCGACGCTGATGTGGCCTATACGCTGCTGCCCGCCGCGGTGCCGCGGATCAATGCCGGCAGCCGGGCGAAGGTGCAGAGCATCACCATTCCCCGCGCGCGCGTCATGCCGCTGAATGTCGGGCTGCCGATCTTCGCCGATATCCGGGTGCGCCAGGCGATCAGCCTGGGGATCGACCGGGCCGGCATCGCCACCGCCATCCTGCGCCACCCGGCGAGTGCCGCCACGCAGCTGCTGCCGCCGATCCTGACCGACTGGCACAACCCGGCGCTGCCGGCCTATGCCCGCGATGTCGCCCGCGCCCGCGCGCTGCTGGCCGAGGCCGGCTGGAAGCCCGGCGAGGGCGGGGTGCTGCACAAGGACGGCGCGCCGTTGCGCTTCACCATCCTGGTGCCGTCCAACCGCTCGGAACTGCCGCCGATGGCGGCCGCGATGCAGGCGCAGCTGCGCGAGATCGGCATCGACATGCAGATCCGCACCGGCCCCGGCAGCATCATGCCGCAGGCGCATCGCGACGGCAGCTTCCAGGCCGGGCTGGTGGGACGCACCTATGGGCACCTCTAAGAATCCGAATTTCCGCCCCCGCCTGACCCGCTCTGTGTCACGATCGCCGCGAAAATTTCGGTCCGCCGCCTGTTTTCGTTCAGCCCCAACGTCCTGGAGTTGCATTTTCCCGGTCAGTCGATGGATGGCACACCC
>CAXNGD010000144.1:0-6634 GCA_964201575.1 Acetobacterales bacterium
CCAAAGGCATGTCGCTATCCGCCCTTAACCAGCACGACCTCGACATGGTGGCCGCCAGCCTCAACGACCGCCCCAGGAAAACGCTCGACTACGCCACTCCAGGCGAGCAATTTGCCAGCCTTCTCGCTGCCGCAGCCGCGGCAGGAAACGCCCCCCCGGCGACGTTCGCTCCCAAACTTGAATCCGCCAAGCGAAAAACTTTTATCCGTCAGCAAGTGGATGAAAGTCTTTTTGCTTCTTTGTCTACAGAAAAAGAAGGCCTTGCTTGCTGCTGATGGAAACCTCCCTCTACACCCCAGTCAAGCGCTTCCTCGAAGCCCAGGGCTTCACCGTCAAGGGTGAAATCCGCGGCTGCGACGTCGTCGCCATGCGCGAGGACGAGCCTGACCTGCTCGTCATCACCGAGCTGAAGCTGGGCCTGTCGATGGAACTGCTGCTCCAGGCGGCCGACCGCCTGGCAATCGCCGACGAGGTCTGGCTCGCCATCCCCGCCACGCGACGCGGCCGCGACCAGGACCGCCGGGCGCATGTTCTCTGCCGTCTGCTCGGCGTTGGCCTGATGGCCGTGACCCTTTCCACCGGCCGGGTCGCCGTATTGGCTGACCCTGGCCCGTACAAGCCCCGCCTGGCCAGCCGCAAGCGCTCGCGACTGCTCGCCGAATTCGCCAAGCGCCGCGGCGACCCAACTCCCGGCGGTGGGCGCGGCCAGAAGATCATGACCGCCTATCGCCAGACGGCGCTGGCCCTGGCACAGGCGCTGCGCGATGGCCCCCGCCGCCCACGCGACCTGACGAACATCGCCACCGACGCGGGCGCCATCCTCTACCGCAATGTCTATGGCTGGTTCGACCATCCCGCCAAGGGGCTGTACGCCCTGGCCCCGCCCGGCGAGGCAGCCTTGGCGGCATGGCTGGCCGAAGTGCGGCAACCGGGCTAGCCTTCGGCCGCAGGAAGGGGAGACGGCGATGGCGTTCAAGGTGCTGACAGGCGAATTCGCCCACGAGACCAACACCTTCAGCAAGGTGCCGACCACCATCGAGAATTTCCGCCGTGGCGCCTGGATCAGCGATAACGGCATCGCCGCCGCCCGCAGGGGCACCCACACCGCCCTGGGCGGCAGCTTCGATCTCGCCGAGAAATTCGGCTGGCGGCTCGCCCACCCGATCTGCGCCAGCGCCAACCCTTCCGGCTCTGTCGATGACGGGCTGTTCAACCAGGTCTGCGACATGTTCCTCGCCGCCGCCGAGGGTGCGGACGGCGTGCTGCTGCATCTGCACGGTGCGATGGTCGCGCAGAGCCACCAGGACGCCGAGAGCGAATTGCTGCGCCGCCTGCGCACGAAGCTAGGCCCGGCCATCCCGATCGTGGTGACGCTGGACCTGCACGGCAACATCACCCAGGCGATGGCCGACAACGCCAACGCGCTGATCGCCGTGCGCACCTATCCGCATATCGATCACTACGAAATGGCGATCAAGGGCGGCGAGTTGCTGCAACGCGCGATGCTGGGCGAGATCAAACCCGTTACCGTGATCGCCAAGCGCCCAATGCTGCGCGGCCTTGACGGCGGGCGCACCCAGACCGGCCCGATGCGCGAACTGATCGACCGCGACGAGGCGATCGAGCGCGAAGGCGGCGCGTTGGTGGTCAGCGTCTGCTCCGGCTTCACCGCCGCCGATATTTTCGATATTGGCCCCTCGGTGGCGGTGACCACCGACGCCAATTCCGCCGCCGGCCAGAAAATCGCCGAGTCCTTCATGGACCATGCGTGGGAACAGCGCGCCTATGTCGGCATCACCGACTGGTCGATCGCCGACGCCGTCGCCCATGCCAAGGCGGGCGAAGGCAAACACAAGACCCCGCTGGTCATGTCCGACGTCACCGACAACCCCGGCAGCGTCCATTACGGCGATACCACCGACGTCTTGCGCGCCATGATCGCCGCCAACCTGCAGAATGCCTGCTTCTACGCCATCTACGACCCCGACGCGGCAAAGCAATGCGCCGCCATCGGCATCGGCAACACCGGCACCATCACCCTGGGCGGCAAGCACGACGCGGCCAGTGGCGGCGGACCGCTGACGCTGTCCGGCGAAGTCGCCACCTTGAGCAACGGCAAGTTCCGCGCCTTCGGCCCGATGGGCGGCGGCGTCTGGCGCGACAAGGGGCTCTGTGCCCTGTTCCGTGTCGGCGGCATCGACATCTGCATCATCACCAATAACGGCCAGGCCACCGACCTTGCCCAGCTCACGTCGCTCGGCGTCGATCCCGCCACGCGCGACAGCATCGCGGTGAAGTCCAAGCACCATTTCCGCGCCGCCTTCACCCCCGTCGCGCGCGAGATCATCACCATCGATGGCGGCGGTCTCGGCTCGGCCATCCTGGCCAATCCCGAAGGCTACAAGAACGTACGCCGGCCGATCTGGCCGCTCGACGACATCTGATCTGGAGTGACGACATTGCCCCCTCGCACACCCCGCGGAACCGCTAAGCCGAAGACCGCGGAGACCGACATCGTCTCGCCACCAGCCGAGGCCCCCGCCACGGTCGAACACACCGTCCCCGGCCTGGAACAACCAGCCGAGATCGTCGTCGACCAGTGGGGCATCCCGCACATCCGCGCCAACACCCGGCGCGACATTTTCTTCGTCCAGGGCTTCAACGCCGCGCGCGACCGCCTCTGGCAGCTCGACACCTGGCGCAAGCGCGGCCTCGGCCGCCTGGCCGCCGATTACGGTCCGGGCTTCCTGGCCCAGGACCGCGCCGCGCGCCTGTTCCTCTATCGCGGCGACATGGAAGCCGAGTGGGCCAGCTATGGCACGCCCGAAGCAAAATCGATCACCGAGGCCTTCGCCGCGGGCATCAACGCCTTCATCGACCTGTCTGACGCCGATACCTCGTTGCGCTCGCCCGAATTCGCCGCCATGGGCACGCGGCCCGAGAAATGGGCGCCCGAGGACGTGGTGCGCATCCGCAGCCACGCCCTGGTGCGCAACGTCATCTCCGAACTCGCCCGCGCCCAGGTCGCCGCCCGCGCCGGCATCGATGCCGACCGCGCCCGCTCCTCGCTGGAACCGGAATGGAAGCCGATCCTCCCCGAAGGCCTCGACCTCGCCTCGATCCCAGCCGACGTGCTGGACGTCTTCCGCCTCGGTACCGCCGGGCTGGACATGCCGCCCGCCCGCCTGACCGCCACCCTGGCCGATGCCTGGAAATGGACCAAGGTCAACGACCAGGGCAACGTCCATTTCGACGGCTCCAACAACTGGGTCGTCGCCCCGAGCCGCACCGCCACCGGCCGGCCGATCCTCGGCAGCGACCCGCATCGCGCCCACCAGCTCCCTTCGCTGCGCTATATCGTGCATCTCAGCGGCCCCGGCCTGGACGTCATCGGCTGTGGCGAGCCCGCCATCCCCGGCGTGTCGTTCGGCCACAACGAGACCGCCGGCTTCGCGCTCACCATCTTCCCGATGGACCAGGCCGACCTCTACGTCTACGAAACAAAACCCGGTGACCCCGACCTCTACCGCTTCGGCGATGGCTGGGAACGCATGACCACAACGCGAGAAATGGTACGGGTGCGCAGCGCCACCGACCAGCAGGTCGAGCTGAAATTCACCCGCCACGGCCCCGTGGTGAAGCAGGACGCCAGAAACAACCGCGCCTATGCCATCCGCTCGGTCTGGTCCGAGCCCGGCACCGCCGCCTACTACACCAGCCTCGCCTGCATGCAGGCCAAGACGCCGGAGGAATACGCCGCCGCCGTCGCCCACTGGAAGGCGCCGACAATCAACCACGTCTATGCCGACACCGGCGGCAACATCGCCTGGATGTCCTCCGGCATGGTGCCATACCGGCGCAATTTCGACGGCCTGCTGCCGGTCCCCGGCGATGGTCGCTTCGAGTGGGACGGCTTCGTCGCCGCCACCGACCTGCCTCGGGAAATCAACCCGGAAAAGGGCTTCTTCGCCACCGCCAACGAAATGAACCTGCCGCCCGACTTCCCGATCGACGAGCGCCGCGTCGGCTTCGAGTGGTCCGAGCATTCGCGCACCAACCGCATCCACCAGGTGCTGGGCGAACAGGAAGCCCACTCCGTCGAACAATCGATGAAGCTGCAGACGGACAGCATGTCGCTCCCCGGCCTGCGCGTGCAAGCAGTGATAGCCCACCTCACAGGCGAGGGTGACCTCGCCGGCGCGCTCGAACTCCTGCGCGGCTGGGACGGCATGCTCACCCGCGACAGCGCCGGCGGCGCCCTGTTCGAGCTGCTGTGGACCAAGCACCTCAAGCCCGCGATGCTCGACCTGCTGATCCCCGACCCCGTCATCCGCCCGCTGATGGCGCCGGGCGACCACGAAACCCTGCTCGGCATGCTCGAAGGCATGGACCCGCGCATTGGCGACCGCGACGCCCTGTTGCGCCGCACCCTGGCCGCCGCCTTCGCCGATGCCCGCGCCCGCATGGGCGACAACCTAGCCAACTGGGCCTGGGGCAGCCTGCATCACGGCAAGTTCGTCCACCCGCTCTCCACCGTCCGGCCGGGCTTCCCCGAAGTCGGGCCGCTGCCCAAGGCCGGCTCCGGCTCGGTGGTGATGAACGCTGGATACAGCCCGTCCGATTTCCGCGTCACCTCCGGCGCCTCCTTCCGCATGGTGCTGGATGTCGGCAACTGGGATGCCTCGGTGACGGTCAACGCGCCGGGCCAGTCCGGCGACGCCCGCAGCCCGCACTATGCCGCCCTCGCCCCGAAATGGGCCGCCGAAGAATACGTGCCGATGCTCTACAGCCGCGCCGCCGTGGACGCCGCCGCCAGCGTGGTGATCAAGCTGACGCCTGCGGGGTGAGCCAACTCCTCACCCTCACCGCCGGCCGGGCGCAATTGCGCCTGGCGCCTGCGATCGGCGGCGCGATCGCCGACTGGCATGTCGTGGACAAGAAGGGGGGTGACGTGCCCGTCATGCGCGCCATCCAGCCCGGCGCGCTGGAAGACGCCAACCCGCGCGGCCTCGCCAGCTACCCCCTGGTCCCGCTGTCCAACCGCGTCGCCAACCGCCGCTTCTCCTTCGCCGGCCTGTCCTACGATCTGCCCGACCTGCTGAACGGCCAGTTCATCCACGGCGCCGGCTGGATGCTCCCCTGGATGGTCCATGAGTCCGGCCCCGACCACGCCACACTCCGTCTCGACTGGCCCGGCGGCGAACTCTGGCCCTTCGCATTTTCTGCCGAGCAGCGCTTCATCCTTGCCGAGGATGGGTTGCGCCACGACCTCAGTGTGCGCAACGCCGCCGAACACCCGGTGCCGGTCGCGCTCGGCTCCCACCCCTTCTTCCCCCGCACGCCCCAGGCCCGGCTGCACTTCGCCGCCCACCATGTCTGGCTCCAGGACGACCACCGCATCCCCACCCGGCGCGTCGAGGTTCCCGCCCAATGGGACCACCGCGATGGCCTGGAAATCGGCCGCGTCACCCTTGACCACTGCTTCGCCAGTTGGAGCGGCATGGCCCGCATCGTCTGGCCGGAACACGCCCTCGCCATGTCCATCGCCGCCGACCCGCACTTCCGCCACACCATCGTCTATGTCCCCGAAGGCCGCGACTTCTTCGCCTTCGAACCCGTCAGCAACATGACCGACGGCATCAACCGCATCGACGGCACCACCGACCACGGCATGGCCATCCTGCGCCCCGGCGAGGAAATCGCCGGCACCATCCGCTTCACCCTGGAGCCCGCGTGATGAGCACCTCCACCGCCCGCTACCAAAGCCTCGTCGGTCGCACCGTCCTGATCACCGGCGGTGCGTCGGGCATCGGCGCCCACATGGTCCGCGAATTCGACGCCCAAGGTGCCCGCGTGACCTTCATCGATATCGATGAGACCGCCGCCGCCCACCTCACTGCAGAAGTCCCTTCCGCCACCTTCATCCCCTGCGACGTCACCGACATTCCCGCCCTGCGCGCCGCCATCGCCCAGGCCGGCGACATCGAAGTCCTGATCAACAACGCCGCCCGCGACGACCGCCACGCAATCGAAACAGTCGAACCGGAATTTTGGCGCCGCACCCTGGCACTAAACCTCGACCACCAGTTTTTCGCCACCCAGGCCGTCCTGCCCGCCATGCAGGCCCGCCGCGCCGGCGCCATCATCATGATGGGCTCAATCTCCTGGATGCGCGCCCGCGGCGGCATGGTCGGCTACACTGCCGCCAAGGCCGCCATCAACGGCATGACCCGCACCCTGGCCCGCGAACTCGGCGAGCACGGCATCCGCGTGAACTCCATCGTCCCCGGCGCCATCAACACAGAACGCCAGGCCGCCCTCTGGCGCACCCCGGAACTGGACCGCCAGATCCTGGAGAACCAGGCCCTCAAGATCCCGCTGGACGGCAGCCACGTCGCCCGCATGGCCCTGTTCCTCGCCTCTGACGAAGCCAGCGGCTTGACCGGCCAGAACTTCCTGGTCGACGCGGGCATGACGCTGAACTGACGGGGAAGAAGGACCAGGGCTCTGCCCTGGACCCGCTGGGGCCGGCGGCCCCAGACCCCATTCGTTTAGCGCCACTGGGAGAGGGGGGGGCGCGACCGTCATGACGGTCGCGATACCCCCAACTCCCGGTGGCGCCAAAGAGTTGAGG
>CAXNGD010000145.1:0-6585 GCA_964201575.1 Acetobacterales bacterium
AATTGAAGTAGTACAGCGCCAGTCCGATCGGCGTGCCGCCATCCTCCACGATCATCGCAAACACCCGTGGCGGCGTGCCGAACAGCGCGCGCGCAAACATCTCCGGCGTGCCGGTCGCCAGGTGCTCCATCTTCTCGTAGATCGCCAACGCGCGCACGAAATGCTCGACCAGCCCCTCGTCGCCGGGAACCACGTCGCGCAGCAAGACGCCCGCGGGAAGCAGGCTCAAAGCAACAGGCCCAACGGGTCCTCGCACAGCTTCTTGAACTCCTTCAGCCACGCCGCGCCCAATGCCCCATCCACCACCCGGTGGTCGCAGGACAGGGTGCAAGTCATCACCCGCGCCACCGCCAGCTCGCCATTCTTCACCACGGCCCGCGGCGCCGCCGCCCCCACCGCCAGGATCGCCGCCTGCGGTGGATTGATGATCGCCGAGAAGCTCGACACCCCGAACATGCCCATGTTCGAGATCGAGAACCCGCCGCCGTGGAACTCCTCCGGCTTCAGCTTGCCGGCCTTTGCCCGCGCCGCGAGATCGCGCATCTCCGCCCCGATGGTCATCAGCCCCTTCTGATCGGCGCGGCGAATGATCGGCGTGATCAGCCCATCGGGAATGGCCACCGCCACCGAGATATCGACATCGCTGAACAGCACCGTCGCGTCATCGGTCCAGGCCGCATTGACCTTCGGCATCCGCCGCAGCGTGATCGCCGATGCCTTGATGATCAGATCGTTCAGCGTGACGACATAGCGCCCCTCGCCGTCCTTCGGGCTACGCGCATTCAACTCCTCGCCCAGCTTCCACAGCGCATCGACCTCGATATCCATCGAGACATAGAAATGCGGGATCGTCGACTTCGCCTCGCTCAGCCGCCGCGCGATCACCCTCCGCATCGAGCTGTGCGGCACCAGCGTATGCGGCGCCGTGATGACCGGCGCCGGCCCGCGCGCCACGGGTGCCGCAGCCGCCGCAACAGGCACCGGCGCGGCCGCTGCCGGAGCCGGCGCACCGCCCTTGGCCGCCGCCTCGACATCCGCCCGCACAATCCGCCCACCAGGTCCGGAGCCCGCCAGCCGCGAAAGGTCCACCCCCGCCTGCTGCGCCATACGCCGTGCCAACGGCGATGCCACCACCCGCTCGCCACCACCCGACGCCGCAGGGACCGCGGCCACCGGCGCAGCAACGGGCGCCGCGACCACGGCTGCAACAGGCGCGGCTGCAACGGGCGCCGCCGCCGGAGCCGCACCGCCCGCCGGCACCGCCTCGCCCTTCTCCACCAGAATGGCAATCGGCTGGTTGACCTTCACCCCTTCGGTCCCATCCGCCACCAGCAGCTTGCCAATAGTACCCTCGTCCACCGCCTCCACTTCCATGGTGGCCTTGTCGGTCTCGATCTCGGCGATCACATCGCCGGCCTTCACCGCGTCGCCCTCTTTCTTCAGCCAGCGCGCCAGCGTCCCCTCGGTCATGGTCGGGCTCAGCGCGGGCATCAGGATATTCGTGGCCATGTCGTTTCCCCGTTCGTGGACGACGTTCTTTTTGGCAGGCGCTCAGACGATGCGGCGAACCGCGGCCACCACCCAATCGGGCTGCGGCAAGGCCAGCTTCTCCAGATTGGCGGCATAGGGCAACGGCACATCCGCACCGGTCACCCGCACCGGCGGCGCGTCGAGCCAGTCAAAGCACTGCTCGATCACCTGCATAGTCACCTCGGCGCCGATGCCGGCATAGGGCCAGCCCTCTTCCACCGTCACAATGCGGCTGGTCTTCTTTACGCTCGCGACCACCGTATCGATATCCAGCGGCCGCAATGTGCGCAAATTGATCACCTCGGCCTCAATGCCCTGCTCGGCCAACGCCTCGGCCGCCTTCATCGCCACGCCAACCATGATCGAGAACGCAACCAGCGTCACATGCTTGCCCACCCGCTCCACCTTGGCGCGGCCGATCGGCAGCACGAAATCCGGATCGGTCGGGCATTCGAAAGACTGCCCGTACATGATCTCGTTTTCCAGGAACACGATCGGATTGGGGTCGCGGATCGCCGCCCGCAACAGCCCCTTGGCATCCGCCGCCGACCACGGCGCCACCACCTTGAGCCCCGGAACATGCGCGTACCAGCTCGCATAACACTGGCTATGCTGCGCCGCGACCCGGCTCGCCGCCCCATTGGGCCCGCGAAACACAATCGGGCACCCCATCTGGCCGCCCGACATATACAGCGTCTTGGCCGCTGAATTGATGATCTGATCCATCGCCTGCATGGCGAAGTTGAATGTCATGAACTCGACGATCGGCTTCAGCCCGTTCATCGCCGCGCCCACCGCCATGCCGGCGAAGCCGTGCTCCGTGATCGGCGTGTCGATCACCCGCTTGGCCCCGAACTCTTCCAGCAACCCCTGGCTGATCTTGTAGGCGCCCTGGTACTGCGCCACCTCCTCGCCCAACAGGAACACATCGCCATCGGCGCGCATCTCCGCCGCCATCGCGTCGCGCAGCGCCTCGCGCACCGTGATAACCGCGGTCGGCCCCCAATCGCGATCCTCCGGCACCGCCACGGCCGCCGGCCCAGTCGGCGCCCCAGCCATGCTCGGCGCCACGGCAGTCAGCGCGGTCGCCGCCGAAGCAACGGCCGCGGGCGCCACAACCGCCTGCGGTGCCGCGGCGACAGTTCCGCCCTGCCCCGCCAATTCGGCAATCGGCGTGTTCACGGCCACCCCCTCAGTCCCCTCCGCCACCAGGATGCGCGCCAACGTGCCCTCGTCGACCGCCTCCACTTCCATCGTCGCCTTGTCGGTCTCGATCTCGGCCAGCACATCGCCCGCCTTGATCGTATCGCCGACATTCTTCAACCAGCGCGACAGCTTCCCCTCGGTCATGGTGGGCGACAAGGCGGGCATCAGGATCTGGGTCACCGCTCAGCGCTCCAGCAAAATGTCGGTCCACAACTCGCGGACATCAGGCTCCGGACTCGTCTGCGCAAAATCCGCGCTGTCCTGCACGACACGCTTGATCTCGTCGTCTATCGCCCGGAACACAGCCTCTTCCACCCCGAGCGCTTCCAGCCGGTGCCGCACCCCCTCGATGCAATCGCGCTCGCTGCGCATCTTCTGCACCTCCTCGCGCGAACGATAGCGCGCGGGATCGGACATCGAATGACCACGATAGCGATAGGTCTTGACCTCCAGCAGATACGGCCCCTTGCCGGCCCGGCAATGCGCAACGGCAATCTCGGCCGCCGCATGCATCGCCTCCACGTCCATGCCATCCACCTGCACGCCCGGAATGGCCCAGGGTGCCCCGTTCTGCGACAGGTTCTGGCTGGCGGTCGCCCGCTCCACCGACGTGCCCATGCCGTACTTGTTGTTCTCGATCACATAGATGCACGGCAGCTTCATCAGCGCTGCCAGGTTGAAGCTCTCGAACACCTGGCCCTGGTTCGATGCGCCATCGCCAAAATAAGTGACACTCACCCGGTCATTGCCGCGATAGGCATTGCTGAAGGCAAGCCCGGTCCCCAAGCTCACCTGCGCGCCGACAATGCCGTGCCCGCCAAAGAAGTTGCGCTCCTTGCTGAACATGTGCATCGAGCCGCCCTTGCCGCGCGAGTATCCGCCCTCGCGGCCAGTCAGCTCGGCCATCACGCCGCGCGCCTCCATCCCGGTGGCCAGCATGTGCCCATGGTCGCGATAGGAAGTTATGACCTCGTCGCCCTCGCCCAGCGCCATCTGGATGCCAACGACCACAGCCTCCTGGCCGATGTACAAATGGCAGAACCCGCCGATCAGCCCCATGCCATAGAGCTGGCCCGCCTTCTCCTCGAACCGGCGGATCAGCAACATGTCGTGATAGGCGCGCAGCAGCTGGTCCCGCGGCAATCCAGGCTGGTTGGAACCCGCCTTGGCGGCCATCGCCCGCGCTCTGGGCCGTTTCGACCTCTCCGCCGGTTTCGCTCGCTCCGCTGACTGGGCCATCGCGCTGCCTCCGTGGAGAACCCGATTCTCCAAAGAGAACCTGGGGTGGAACGTGTGGATAGGGAATGGACGTAGCGTCACTGGCGCAACACGACAAGCGTTGCCTGCCGAATTACCCTTATTGTGCAATGCAATAGAGCTTGTTAACTAAAATCCTGTTAACCGCTTGAACGATGGGCGGACGACAATGGCATCAGGCAACCTGTTGCGTCTGTCCGCGATTCCGCGCACGAAAATTGCCCGCACAGCCAGAATTTAGCACCACCATTGCACGCCCCGGCACCCCGGCCGGGGCTCGTCAGAACAGCTTCTGACCGTTCGGGTACATCATCACGACATCATTGGGGTCGCTGGCATTCAGCATCGCGCGCGCCCGCTCGTCCAGCGCATCGGGATCCAGCCGCGCCCCGCGCAACCCGGCCACCCGACGCTCCCACAGCACCACGTCCTGCTGCGCCCGATCCAACTGCGCACGCGCCAAAACCAGGTCCTTCTGCCGCTCGGCATAGGACACCAGCCCCCGATCCCCCTGGGAGGCGTGCCAGCCGAAATACCCGGTCAGCGCAAGGAACAGCACCGGCGCCACAGCCGCCTGCAACTGCCGCTTGATCATCCGTCCCAGGATTGCCGTATCAACCATCCACCGCGCCACGCTTCCGCCGAAGCACCTCAAATAGCAGCTTCTGTCCCGCGGTACAGTTGAAAAATCAACCAGTCAGCGGACGAAACGTCGAATTCCGCCAAGCGTGGCCGCCCTGCCACCATCTCGCCACACCATCGACCCGGTTTTCGCCTTCCAATACGCGCCAACTCGTCCTCAGCCGGCCCTTCGGCCGCAGCGGAGGCTTCCATGAAGGCTCGTTCACTCATCCTGGCCGCCGCCGGCGCCCTCGCGCTGATGACGGCCATCCCCGCCGCCCAGGCCAGCGGCCCCCGTCATCACGGCTACGGCGGCGGATACGGCGGCGGATACGGCGGCGGCTATGAACGCCCGCACTGGCGCCCATATCACCCACAGCGGCACTGGCGCCCCTATGGTCACTATGCCCCACCGCCGGTCTACTATGCTCGGCCACCGGTCTATTACGCCCCGCCTCCGCCGGTATATTTCGGCTTTCGGTATCGCTAGGGAACCTCGCCGGTCAGCGAAGAATGCCGCGTCCGGCGTAGCGGGCGGTGCTGCCAAGCTCCTGTTCGATGCGGATCAGGCGATTGTACTTGGCCGTCCGGTCGCTGCGCGCCAGGCTGCCCGTCTTGATTTGTCCGCAATTGGTGGCAACTGCCAGGTCGGCGATGGTGGTGTCCTCGGTCTCGCCGGAGCGGTGGCTCATCACCGCCCGGTAGCCGGCGCGCGCGGCCACCTCCATCGTGTCCAGCGTTTCCGACAGGGTGCCGATCTGGTTCACCTTGACCAGGATAGCATTGGCCGCGGCGGACTCGATGCCGCGGATCAGGCGCTCCTTGTTGGTCACGAAAAGATCGTCGCCGACGATATTGATCTTGGCCCCGAGCTTGTCGGTCAGCAGCTTCCAGCCGGCCCAGTCATCCTCGGACATAGGATCCTCGATCGAGGCGATGGGGTATTTGGCGCATAGGGCGGCGAGGTAGTCGACCATCCCCGCCGCGTCGAACTTCTTGCCCTCCCCAGCCAGATCATAGACGCCGTCATGGAAAAACTCGGTGGCGGCGCAATCGAGAGCGAACGTGACATCAACGCCCGGACGATAGCCGGCCTTCTCACAGGCCTGCGAGATGAACGCCAGCGCGTCATCGGCCGAGCCGATATTCGGCGCGAAGCCGCCCTCGTCGCCCACATTGGTGTTGTGGCCCGCGTCGTGCAGTTGTTTCTTCAGGGCCTGGAAAATCTCCGAGCCCATCCGGATCGCCTCGGCCAGGGTGGCGGCACCGACCGGCTGGACCATGAATTCCTGGATATCGATCGGGTTGTCGGCGTGCTTGCCGCCGTTGATAATGTTCATCATCGGCACCGGCAGGGTGCGCGCGAAGACACCGCCGACATAGCGATACAGCGGCAGCCCGACGGCTTCGGCACCGGCCCGCGCCACGGCCAGCGAGACGCCGAGCATGGCATTGGCACCCAGGCGGGATTTGTTGGCGGTGCCGTCCAGCGCGATCATCGCCTCGTCGATTGCCACCTGGTCGGTGGCGTCCATGCCGGCGATGGCTTCGAAAATCTCGCCTTCGACGTTGGCCACGGCGGTTCGCACGCCCTTGCCGCCGTAGCGGGATTTGTCGCCGTCGCGCAGTTCGACAGCCTCATGCGCGCCGGTCGAGGCGCCCGAAGGCACGGCGGCGCGGCCGGTGGCGCCGCTTTCCAGCACCACTTCGACTTCGACCGTCGGATTGCCGCGGCTGTCGAGGATTTCCAGGGCAGTGATATCGGCAATCGCGCTCATCGGGCGGGTCTCTTTGCTGGGGTGGCGTTCGGCGTTTGCCTAGCAGCAAGTGCCGTGCCGCACCACCTCAGGCGGCGCGCACGCCGGCGATGAACCCGCCGACCTCGCGCGACAGGGCTTCGGCCTGGCGGGAGAGCTGGCCGGCGGCTTCCAGGACCGCGGCGGCGGAGCGGCCGGTGTCGTTGGCGGCCTG
>CAXNGD010000146.1:0-6585 GCA_964201575.1 Acetobacterales bacterium
GATGCCCGACGACGAACCGCGCCGTCATCAGCACCGCGCCATGCGGCCGCGCCGCCGCTCGTGGCGGGCTCAAGGTGCCACCTTCAGGCACACCCCGTCGCGCGCCACCACACGGCCGCGCTTGACCACCAGCCGCCGCGGCGGATGCGTCACCACGGCATGGGCGATCGCCTCGCCATCCACCACCACGATATCGCCGACACAGCCCGCCGCCAGCCCATAATCGGCGATCCGTATGACATCCGCCCCGCCCTGGGTACAGGCGTGGAACGCCAGCGCCACCTCCTCGTCGTGCCGGAAATTGTTACGCAATCCAATCAGCATCGCGCGCTCCAGCATGTCCGCCGTGCCATAGGGTCCCCAGGTGTCGCGGATCCCGTCGCTGCCCGAGCAGACCCGGATCCCGCTCGCCAGCAGCGCCTTCACCGCCGGCACCGGCCGGCTCGCTGAGCCGGTGGTCATGATGCCGATATCCAGCGCCGCGATCTCGGCAACCAGCGGATCCACCAGGGCCCGGTCGGGCGCGCCCAGGCAGAAGGCATGGCTGATCACCACCCGCCCCTGCATGCCCAGCGCGCGCGTGCGCTCGAAGATCAGCTCCATCGAGAAGGCGCCCATCTCGCCGGGCTCATGCAGATGGATGTCCAGCGGCTTGCCATGCTTCTGGCACAGCGCGAACACCGCATCGAGATGCCCCTTGGGATCGCGATCGATGCCACAGGGATCGATCCCGCCGACGATCTCGGCCCCGGCCGCCAGGGCCGCATCCATCAATGTCAGCGTGCCGGGCCGGCGCATCAGCCCGGATTGCGGAAACGCCACCAGCTCGATGTCGATCGCCTCGCGCCAGCCATCCCGCGTGGCCATCACCCCTTCGATGCCCCACAGCCCGTGATCGGTGTCGATATCGACATGGCTGCGGATATGCGTCGAGCCATGGCCCACCGACACCGCCGCCTGGCGCGCCGATTGCCGCGCGGGATCGATGTCCAGCCTGCGCTTGAGCATCCGCTCATTGTCGATCTTGTCGAGCAGCCCTGGCCCCGCGTCGTTGGCACGCCACCCCATGCCCCATAGCGACTTGTCCAGATGCGTGTGCGCCTCGACCAACCCCGGCAGCACCAGCGCGCCGGCAGCATCCTCCACCGGCGTGCCGAACGGCGCCACCAGCCCCGGCCCGATCGCCGCGATCACCCCGTCGGTCACCAGCACATCCGCGGGCGCGCCGCCCAGCGGCCGTCCATTGCGCAGCAAAAGCGATGCCCCGGCCATGCCTGTATCCTCCACCGGCCGCCATGCCGGATCAGCCAGGCAAGCGCGAACCGCGGGCGCGACGATACGCCAGCGCGTCTCAAACCCCCAGCCGCAGCTCCTGCTTCACCAGCTCGACCCAATACGCCACGCCGTAGGGAATGGCGTCGTCGTTGAAGTCGAATTTCGGCGTGTGCACCCCGGCCGAGGCCTCGCCATTGCCGATGCGGATGAACGCGCCCTGCTTGTGCGTCAGCATATAGGCGAAATCCTCGCCGCCGCCGGTGGGCGGAATATTCGGGTTCACCGCCGCCGCCCCCACCACCGCCGAAGCCGCAGCAATCGCCACATCGGTCGGCTCGTCGGCATTGACCAGCGGCTCCGCTACCCAGACGAAGCTGACCTCCACCCCCGCGCCATGCAACGCGCCCAGCCCCTCGGCCAGTTCGCGGATACGCCGCTCGATGATCACCCGCACGGGCTCGGAGTAATGCCGCGCGGTGCCGGAGACCGTCATCTCCGCCGGCATCACATTGGCCGAATCCTGCGCGCCGCCGCCGATATAGCCCACGCTGATCACCGCGGGCTCGAAGGCCGAGATGTTGCGCCCGACGATCGTCTGCAGGCCCAGCACGAAATGCGCCTGCACGATCGACAGGTCCACCGAGAGATGCGGTGTCGATCCGCCATGCCCGCCCTTGCCGGTGAAGCGGACATGGAACATGCAGCCGCCGGCCATCGCCGCCCCCTTGCGGATGCCGAACTGCCCCACCGGCATGCCCGGCGAATTGTGCATCCCGTAAAGCGCCTCGCAGGGAAACCGCTCCAGCAGCCCGTCGGCCAGCATCGCCAGCGCGCCGCCGCGCCCCTCCTCGGCCGGCTGGAAGATCAGGTGCACCGTGCCGGCGAAATCCGGATGCGCCGCCAGGTGGCGCGCCGCGCCCAGCAGCATCGTCGTGTGCCCGTCATGCCCGCAGGCATGCATCACCCCCGGCGTGGTCGAGGCATGGTCGGCGCCCGTCGTCTCATGGATCACCAGCGCATCCATATCCGCGCGCAGCCCGATCGCCCGCTGTCCCGGCAGCCGGCCGCGAATGGTGCCGACCACACCGGTCTTGCCCACCCCCTCGGTCACCTGCACGCCCCATTCGCGCAGCTTGGCCGCCACCAGCGCCGCGGTACGAACCTCCTCCAGCCCCATCTCGGGATGGGCATGGATGTCGCGCCGGATGGCCACCAGCTCGGCCAACCAGGGCTGGATCTCGGCGATCGTCTTCTGCTCGGTCACGCGGCATCTCCTGAAACGCAGGCTGCATCCTGCCATCCCGCCATCATGCCCGCTACCAGGTGTGCTCCGCCTCGTGCGGCGGATGCGCCAGCCGCAGCACCGCATCCCAGCGCGCCAGGGCATCCCGGCCCCGCACCCCGTCCAGCAATCCCGCCGCCGCCGCCTGCGTCGCCGAGAACCGCCCGAACACCAGCGAGGCCAGCGTATCCGGCGTCAGGGTGAAATCGACCTCCTGGCCGTCGATCCGCGCCACCTGCCCGCCCTCCGCTGAGGTCGCCACCCGCCACGCCCCGGCATTCCACGCACAGAACGAATCTGCCAGCCCGAACCGCAGCTCCGAAACGGCGGCATAAGGCCGCTGCGCCATCGCATCCGCCACCGTCACCAGCCGCGCCACGATCCCGTCCCGCACCGTCTGGTTGAGCTGCCGCGGCTCCACCAGCATCAGCGGCAACGGATCATCCGCCGGCGCATTATCCCACATCACCTCGTCCACGTTGTCGTATCCCGCCAGCGCCTGCCACAGCGCCTGGTATGCCGCCGGGCTCAGCGCGAACAGGTCGGTGACCCAGAGCCGCCGTGGCCGCGCGTTCCCGCCATGGCAATAGACAACATAGCCCAGCGTCTCGCCGGCCTCCTGATACGCCAGCACCACCTGCTTCCAGCCCGAAGGCGGCGCCTGCAACGGCCCGGCCTGCCACATCGCCCGGCCGCGATGCACCATCCCGGTCCGCGCCTCGCGATACCGCCGATACACCTCCACCAGCACCCCGAACTCCGCCACCGGATCAACCTCGCGCAGCGCCCCGTTGGCGGCCACCGGACGATGAAACGCAATGTCGCGCGGCGCGATGCGATAGCAGTGCCGTTGATGCACGCTGCCGTAGCCGTAGCGCTGGTAGATCGCCACCCAGGCCGGATGCAGCCCGGCAAACGCCACCTCGCCCGCCTCGTGCATCAGTTCGAAATGCCGCCGCACCACCGCCCGCAGATAGCCGCGCCGCCGATGCGCCGGATGCGTCGAAACCTGCGTCACCCCGGCCATCCGCACCACCCGCCCGCTCAGCCGGATCTGCAACGGCCAGGCCGCCAGCGTCGTGGCGATCGCCCCGTCGACAAAGGCACACATCGTCCAGGCTGCGGCCATGCCCTCGAACATCGCCGCCGGCAGGGCGAGTTGCCGCGAGGCCTGGCGGGCGAATTCCGCCATTTCCTCGTCGCGCGCCGGCCGGATATCAACATCGGGCATCGCCCGTCCCTCCCCATCGCAGAATGCCGCCAGCATAGCGCGCGGACCGGCCCAACGGGATACCAGCCGCGCGCCTCAGCGTCCGGCCGATCCCGCGCGCATCCGCCACACCCAGATCAGCCCGCCAATCAGCGTGGTATCCACATGAAGCTGGCGCCAGGCGCACACCGCCAGGGCAACGCCCACCCCAGACAGCGTCAGTACGGTCGCCATCGCCGCCCCGAGCATTCCGAACTGCGGAATCAGCACGCTCTGCAAACCGATATCGGCCACGACCGCAATCAGCATCGTCACCACCAGCACCCGGTTGCGGCCCGCCATCGCGAGAACCCCGTCCGCCGGCCCGCAGACCGCAATCACCACCTGCCCCGCGGCCAGCAGCAGCAGCGCATCCCGCGCGACCACGAAGTCCGGCCCGAACAGGCGCAGCAGTGGCGCCGCCAGCACGATGAGTGCCAGGCCCAACACGGCGGCGAGCAGGCTGGCCAACACCGCGCCACGGCTCAGTATCCGCTGCAGCCCCGCCCGATCGCCGCGCGCCAGGAACTGCGCGCTCATCGGCCCCAACAGCGCAAGGACCGGCGCCGCGGCCATGCCGATGATCTGCGCCAGGCGCGAGGCGGCATCATAGGGTCCGGCAATGGTCGGCGAGATCAAACTGCCCAGCATGATCGTGTCGAGCTTGACCATCAGCGCATAGCTCGTCGTGGTGAACAGCATCGCCATGCCGGACGAGTACCAGATGCGCCGATCGCCGGTCGAAGCGACACCCCGCCAGTGCCCGCCATCAACCCGCCACAGCACCACCAGCTGCAACAGCAATGCGGCGAACCCGGCCCCAACCGTCAGGGCCAGCGCCAGCCCCGGCCCCACCTCGCTGCCCAGCAGGACCAACGCCCCCACCGCCACCAACAGCACCAGCGGTCGGGTGACGTTCGCCAATCCGTCGGCGCGCAGCGGCATCTGCGCGGCCAGAAACGAGGCACTTGCCAACGCGCTGGCCGCCAGCAACAGGATTAGCGTCGCCCCGACCAGCGTGTGCGGCAGGATCGGCCGCAATGGTGGCACCAGGAGAAACACCGCCACCATCAGGACGCCGGCCGCCAGCGAACTCACCGCCGTCAGCTTGGCCGCATGGCGCAGGAAACCCCGGTACTCCGCCCATTGCCCGCGCTCGGCATAGACCGACAGGAACCGCACCGCACAGAGCGGCAAACCGAAACCGCCCAGCAACGACAGCACCATCACCCAGGCAATCACCGTCACATAGACGCCGAACGCCTCCACCCCCAGGCTGCGCGCGACCACCACCTGGCTGGCGAACGCCAGGATGACCCCGCCTCCCTTGACGACCACCCCGAACAGCGAACCGAAGACAAGTCGGCGACCCGGTGCTCCCAGCCCTCTCACCGTCGCCCCGTCATGGCGCGGTCCCAGCCCGTCCCAGCATTGCAGCCCGCTCCCGATCGCCGCGCCAGCCGACATCGCCGCCGCAACCAAGAATAACAGCTTCCGCCACCCCCGTCACCGAGACGCCCTGCCCGCATCCGGCCCTAGCTCTCCGGCACGAGCATAAAATTCTCAACAGTCTCATAGCGCCTGAACCGCTGCGAAATCCGATAGCCATGCTCCCGCACCCAAGCCGCAAAAACATCGGCACTATGCGGCGAGACCTCGATGAAGATCTTCGGCCGATGCCGCCCGATATTCCCGCGGAAGGGCTCGAACGCAATGACACGCCGCGCCGCCAGCGCCCCGGCCGCAAACATCGCGTGGTTCCCGACATTTGCCCCGACATCGACAAACACCTCGGGCGCGTCGAAATGATCGCGGATGATCTCCAGCTCTTCCTCTTCGTACAGCGCCCCGCCACAATGGATCGACTGGATCAGGTCATTGCGGTCCGCACTCAAGAAGCGGTACGCCCGCCCCCCGTGCTCCACCTGAACAATCTCCGCGCGCCCGTTCTCGAACACGCATTTCTGAACAATGCCGCTGCGGAACCACGGATAGACCGCCGACGACAGGAAATGCCGAACGAGCGTCTTCAGTCTTCGAGCCAACAACCCCGCCACGGATCACGTCCCCTTGTCCCGCGAAGCACGGACAGGACCTCTGGGCTCAAACGTCCGGAAACCTGGCGGACCCGAAAGGAGTCGAACCTTCGACCTCTGCCTTCGGAGTACACAAATCTATCAAAAATACCCAACTATGTCAATGTGTTATAGTCGTCATTCAGCCCGTGTGCAGATTTTGTGAATTTTCTAGGGGCACACAAATGACAGGAATTTCAGTGAGATAGACCGAGGATATGTGCCCCGTATGGTTTGCGACGCATTCCGGCTACACTCCAATGCGATACCTGTACGAGCGACTGGGAGGGTTAAGGATGGGTGGCAAGTCTCTTTTCGTAGCGGTGGTAGTCGTTCTGATCGCTGCCGTTTCGTGGTCGGCGCAGGCACAGACGATGGTGCCAGCACACAACGGTTCATCGTGCCCCTCTGGGTCGAGCTACTCGGGGTCTGGTTACTGCCGATCGACCTCCGGACGAGGGTTCATCGCCGCACACAATGGTTCGTCGTGCCCCTCAGATACCTCATATGCAGGAGCAGGTTACTGCGCCACCAATGGCAATACCGTCTACGTGCCAGCGAGCGGGGGATCGTCGTGTCCGTCTGGGACGAGCTATGCCGGCGCTGGCTACTGTCGGGGGCGGTGAATGTTGACAGCCGACGGTGCGGTTACCTGTACGAGCGACTGGGAGGGTTAAGGATGGGTGGCAAGTCTCTTGCTCGGT